>NZ_SJOT01000005.1:0-121529 GCF_012027795.1 Megasphaera sp. SW808 | reverse complement strand
TTCACGGATGCGGGTTATGGCCTCTTTTTTATCCAGAGCTGTACCATAGGCGTGAGATAATCCCATGCAGCCCAGGCCGACAGCTGATACCTGTAATTCCGTTCCTAATATGCGAGTATGCATTGGCAGTCCTCCTTATTCTTTCAGCCAGCAGGCGAGCTGATGCACCTGTTCTACGTAATCGGGCCGATTTTTTACGTCGCCGGCATTGGGGATTTGGTTGAAGATGAGGGTTTGGAACTGTTCTGCTCCCATTTGGCAAAAGCCGCTCACTGTCCAGTCGGCATATGTTTTTACCCTGTCTTTGGGGCTGCCCCAGAAGGAGCAGACGAGAGCCGCTTTTTTGCCGTACTTAGCCGTATTGGACATTCCCTTTTTATCGAAATCGAACCAGGGGTAGAACCGCTCGATAAACAGCTTTGCCAGCGACGATACCTGCTGGTTGTAAATGGGAGTGGCGACGACAATGGCGTCGCAGTCCTCGATGACCGGCAGCAATTTCGTAATGTCGTCGTCCTGCACGCAGCTCTGCCCCGCCGTTCCCTGACAGGCGCCGCAGGCTTTGCAGTATCGGCAGTCTTTTTCCCGCATCGTAAAGACGACGACTTGCTGGTCTTTCAGGTCTTCCGCTAAGATTTGGGTAATGACTTCCGAGTTGCCCTGTACTCTGGGGCTGACGTTGACTAGTAAAATCGTTTTCATGATGTATCCTTTCTGTTTACTCGTGAATTTTATGACGGTTTAAGAATTGAACCATATGGACGGTCAAGTGGTCGATGATTTCCGTGCGGTCCGTGTCCAAGGCGGCGATTTGGGCCATATCTTCGCCGTCGAGCTCGAAGTCCCAGACAGCCATGTTTTCGATGAGCCGGTCCTTGTGAACCGTCTTGGGGATGACGATGACGCCGCGCTGGAGGGTAAAGCGCAGGGCGACCTGGGCGACGGTTTTGCCGTGCTTTGCGGCGATTTTTTTCAGGATAGGATTGTTCCAAATATCATGGCCGCCTTCGGCGAAGGGGCCCCAGGCCATGGGTGCGACGCGCAGCTTTTTCATGACGTCCAGGTCGTAGGCGCGCTGGTAAAAGGGATGGCATTCGATCTGATTGACGGCCGGGAGGATATCGGCGTTTTCGCAGAGGTCGGCCAGCCGGTCGGGATAGAAGTTGGAAACGCCGATGGCCCGGACGCTTCCCTGGCGGCACAATTCCTGCAAGGCCCGCCACGAGCCGTAATAGTCGGACAGCTGCTGGTGGAGCAGCACTAAGTCGACGTAGGCCATGTCCAGCTTTTCGAGGGAGGCGGCGACGGCACGCTTCGTCTTTTCATAGCCGAAGTCCTGTACCCAGACCTTGGTCGTAATGAAGATGTCTTCGCGGGGAACGCCGCTTCGCTTGACGGCGCGTCCGACGGCTTCTTCGTTTCCGTAGGCGGCGGCCGTGTCGATGAGGCGGTAGCCGGCGCGCAGGGCGTCCCGTACGATTTGTTCGCAGAGGGACGCGTCGTCTATCTGATATACGCCGAGGCCGAGTACCGGCATGGCGACGCCGTTGTTGAGGGTTACTGTGTTCATGTCTAGTGCTCCTTTTGGTATGACGATTGAAAAACTATGTATATCTATATTGTAAAGTGCCTGTCTCTGCTGCGGAATAACCAAAAACGCTACGACGTATTGACTAAAGGTAAATACGGAATTGTCAAAGCACTGCAGATGGCAGACGAAAAACAGCCGCCCTTATCGGGCGGCTGTCGCTGCAATATGCATATTTACTTTTTCTTGCCGTGTTTCTGTTCGAAGGCGATCATATGGGCTTCTTCTTCGCTGTGGCCTTCGGCCTGGGCCTGGGCGATGAGGGAGACCATTTCTTCGTAGGCTTCGGGAATGACCTTGGTGATTCTCGATACGGTGTCTTCCCAGTTTTCCAGCAGCATGTGGCCGAGGTTGCTGTCCGTATAGGCGACGTGCTTTTCCAGCAGCGATTTGACAAACTGCTGTTCGTCCGGGTCGGTCAGGTCTTCCAGTTTAACCAGGTCGGGGTTGCATTTGCCCGGCTCTAAGTCGTAGACATAGGCAATGCCTCCGGACATGCCGGCGGCGAAGTTGCGTCCCGTGCTGCCGAGGATGAGGACCCGGCCGCCGGTCATGTATTCGCAGCCGTGGTTGCCTACGCCTTCGACGACGGCCGTCGCGCCGCTGTTGCGGACGCAGAACCGTTCGCCTGCCGTGCCGTTGATGTAGGCTTCGCCGCTCGTCGCGCCGTAGAAGGCGACGTTGCCGATGATGATATTGTCTTCTGCCGGGAAGACGGAGCCCCGCGGCGGCGATACGATGATCTTGCCGCCGGACAGGCCTTTGCCGACGTAGTCGTTGGCGTCGCCTTCAAGGGAAAGGGTCAGGCCCTTGGGGATGAAGGCGCCGAAGCTTTGGCCGGCAGAGCCGACGAAGGACAGGCTGATCGTATCTTCCGGCAGTCCCTTTTCGCCGTAGCGACGCGTGATTTCGCTGCCTAGGAGGGCGCCGGTGACGCGGTCCGTGTTTTGGATGCGCAGGCGGGAGCAGATATGTTTTTTCTGTTCCAGCGCCGGCCGGCACATGCGGATGAGCTTGGACATGTCCAGAGTAGCGTTGATGCCGTGGTCTTGGTCCATGGTGCAGTGATGGCCTACGGAGGCGTCTGTATAGGGACGGAAGAGGAGGTTTTTCAGGTTGACCGTCGCAGCCTTCCAGTTGAGGACGTGCTGCTTTTGCTTCAGGCAGTCGTAGCGGCCGACCATTTCGTCGATGGTGTGGAAGCCGAGGCGGGCCATGATTTCCCGCAGGTCCTGGGCGACGAAGCGCATGAAGTTGACAATGTATTCCGGCTTGCCCTTGAAGCGCTTGCGCAGCTTTTCATCCTGCGTGCAGACGCCGTAGGGGCAGGTGTTGAGGTGGCACACGCGGAGCATGTGGCAGCCGATGGTCAGAAGCGGAGCCGTGCCGAAGCCGAAGATTTCCGCACCGAACAAGGCGGCGATGGCGACGTCCCGGCCGGTGAGCATTTTGCCGTCGACTTCGACCTTTACGCGATCGCGCAGCTTGTTGAGAAGCAAGGTCTGCTGCACTTCGGCCAAGCCAATTTCCCAGGGCAGGCCGGCGTGGCGCAGGCTGGTCCGCGGCGATGCGCCCGTACCGCCGTCGTAGCCGCTGACGACGATGTTGTCGGCCTTGGCCTTGACGACGCCGGCTGAGATGGTGCCGATGCCGGCTCCCGACGTGAGCTTGACGCCGACGCGGGCTTTGGGGTTGACGTTTTTAAGGTCGAAGATGAGCTCGGCCAGGTCTTCGATGGAGTAGACGTCGTGGTGAGGCGGCGGCGAAATGAGGGCGACGCCCGTCGTGGCGTGGCGCGTCTTGGCGATATCCGGGTAGACCTTGCTGCCTGGCAGGTGGCCGCCTTCGCCCGGCTTCGCACCTTGGGAGCATTTGATCTGCAGCTCATCGGCATGAATGAGGTAGTTGCTCGTCACGCCGAAGCGGGCCGAGGCGACCTGCTTGATTTTGTCGTTCGTTTCCGTGCTGAACCGGGCTGCGTCTTCGCCGCCTTCGCCGGTGTTGCTCATGCCGCCGAGGCGGTTCATGGCCGTGGCGATGCATTCGTGGGCTTCCTTGCTGAGGGCGCCGTAGCTCATGGCGCCGGTGCGGAACCGCTTGACGATGGAGTCGACTGATTCGACTTCTTCGATGGGAATGCTGCAGCCGGCGGGGTATTCGAATTCCAGCAGGTCGCGGAGGCGGAAGATGGAAGACGTGTTGACCCGTTCGGCATATTCCTTATAGATATCGTAATTCTTTTCCTTGCAGGCCTTCTGCAGCAGTCGGACTGCTTCGGGGTCGATGATGTGAGGCTGGCCGCCCTTGTGGTACTGGTAGAAATCGCCCCGTTCCAGGGCGTCGTCGGAGCCGTAGGCCGTTTCGTGGCGCAGGGCGTTTTCCCTGGCGATTTCCGTAATGCCGATGCCTTCTATGCGCGACGGCGTGTTGCAGAAATACTTGTTGATCAGATCCTGCTTAATGCCGACGGCTTCGAAAATCTGCGCGCCGTGGTAGCTGTGGACCGTAGAAATGCCCATCTTGGACATGACGGCCAGGATACCCTTGACGGCGGCGTCCATGTAGTTGTCACGGGCCTTTTCATAGGTCATCTTGCCCAATTTGCCCTTGAGAATGAGTTCCTTAATGGATTCGAGGGCGATGTAGGGGTTGATGGCCGTGATGCCGTAGCCGATGAGGGTGCAGAAGTGGTGGATTTCCCGCGGTTCGCCCGATTCGAGGATGAGGCCGACGTCAGAGCGGACCGTCTTGTCGATGAGGTAGTGGTGCAGCGCCGCCGAGGCCAGGAGGGCCGGAATGGCGGCCATGCGGGAGTTGACGCCCCGGTCGGACAGGACGAGGATATTGGCCCCGTTTTTGATGGCCTTCAAGGCGTCGATGCACAGGGATTCGATGGCCGTTTCCATGCCTTCGGCGCCGCTGTTGACTGGATAGAGCATGGATAAGGTGGCGGCCCGCAGCTTCTTCGACATGAGGGACTTGACGACGGCCATTTCTTCGTTCGTGATGAGCGGCGTTTTTAAGTACAGCGCCGCCGTGGCCTCTTCGTTGGGGTCCATGATGTTGGCTACGTTGCCGGCCATGACGGCCGTCGCCATGACGATATTTTCGCGGACGCCGTCGATAGCCGGATTGGTAACCTGAGCGAAGTTTTCCTTGAAATAATCGTATAAGAGCTGAGGCTTGTCATTGAGGACGGCCAGAGGCACGTCGACGCCCATGGAATCGATAGGCTGCTTGCCGTCGCGGGCCATGGGCAGGATGACCTTGTCCATGTCTTCCTGGGTGTAGCCGAAGACTTTTTCCTGCTCCTTCAGGTCGTAGGGAATCAGGGTATCGTTGTCCGTGATGAGCTGGTTGTTCATCAGGTCGTCCAGGTGGACGATGTGTTCTTCGTACCACTGGTGGTAGGGGTGCTCCGTGGCGATTTGCCGCTTGATTTCGTCGTCGTCGATGATGCGCTGTTCCTTCGTGTCGACGAGGAGCATCTTGCCCGGTTCCAGCCGGCCCTTGTAGAGGATTTCGTCGGCCGGGATGTTGACGACGCCGACTTCGGAGCTGGCGATGACCCGGTCGTCCCGCGTGACGTAGTAGCGGGCCGGGCGCAGGCCGTTGCGGTCCAGCATGCCGCCGATGACCGTGCCGTCGCAGAAGCCGATAGCCGCCGGGCCGTCCCAGGGCTCGAGCATGAAGTTGTGATAGCGGTAGAAATCTCGCTTTTCTTCGCTCATGAGCGGGTCCCGTTCCCAAGGCTCGGGAATCATCATCATCATGGCGTGGGGCAGGGAATGGCCCGTCATGTACAAGTATTCCAGACAGTTGTCGAACATGGACGAGTCGCTGCCCGTAGCGTCGACGACGGGGAATACCTTTTCCATATCGGGGAAGAATTCCGATTTCGACTTGCTTTCGCGGGCGTTGAGCCAGTTGATATTGCCCTGGATCGTATTGATTTCGCCGTTGTGGACGATGTAGCGGTTCGGATGGGCTCTGGCCCAGCTGGGGAAGGTATTGGTGCTGAACCGCGAATGGACGAGGGCCATAGACGTCGTGACGTCCAGGTCGGACAAATCAAGGTAGAAATGGCGGAGCTGTACCGACGTCAGCATGCCCTTGTACACGATCGTCCGCGACGACAGGCTGGCGATGTAGAAATCTGTGCCCTTTTCCTGGCTGATGGGGACGATGGCCTTTTCGGCCAGCTTGCGGATGATATACAGCTTGCGTTCAAAGTCCATCTGGTTGGTCATGGACGGGCTCTTTTGGATGAAGACTTGCAGGAAATGGGGACGAGTCGTCTTGGCGATATTGCCGATCAGGCTTTCGTCGACGGGAACGTCGCGCCATCCCAAAATGGACAGGCCTTCGGCCCGGACGATGTTCGAGAAGGCTTCCATCTGTTTCTTGCGGAATTCTTCGTAGCGGTGGGCAAAGATCATGCCGACGCCGTACTCGCCTTCGGCAGGCAGGGAGAATCCCAGGGTTTCGCATTCGCGGCAGAAGAATTCGTGGGGAATCTGAATGAGTATCCCCGCACCGTCGCCGCTTTGGGCGTCGGCCCCTTCTGCGCCGCGGTGCTTCAGGTTTTCCAAGATCGTGAGGGCGTCGTCGATGATGTCGTACGATTTTTTTCCTCGTATATTTGCGACGATACCGATGCCGCAGGCGTCGTGTTCAAACGACGGGTCGTACAAGCCTTGCGGTTCCGGCAGGTCGCGCAGTTTTTTATACATATATAGTTCCCCCTTCTCTATAAAAAAACAGGCCTGAAAAACCGCACGCGCGTGATATTCCAGACCCGCTTATAGGTTTGCATTCAATTATAAACAATTCATAATAAAATTGCAATGCTTTTTCGAATAATTTACGGAAAAGATATGTAAATACCTAATATATTTTTGTAAAGTAACGATGATTTGCTGTAATAAAGAGATAAAGAGTTTATTTCAGCTATAAAAAAACGCCTGCCTGCAAATTATGGGCGAGCGTTTTCAGAAATCCATTGGGCAAATTGCTGCCGGAATAAGCCGGCTCCGCCGTTGGCCGGATGGCGCATGACGGCGGCGGCCAGGCCTTTTTCTTCCAGCATAAGGGCCGATTTGCGGCCGATGGCTCCGATGAGGATATCGGGGCGGCACAGGGCTAAGAGCTCCTGCGTATACGTAAGGCCGGCGGCCAGCTCGGCATCTGTTGGCGTGCGGTTGCTGAAGGGCGAGTCCTTGTGGGGATGAAAGGGGAATATATTCCAGAGGATGACGTCGTCCGGCGAAAGGCCGTTGTCCAGAATGGCTCCCCATACGTACGTATCCGTCGGTTCGTTCATGCCCTGCCGCCGCTGGGGATTGCTGGTCATAAAGGGGCAGTCGGGCCGGCTCGTCCGCTGGCCGTCGTAGCCCAGGACCATGGCGCTGGTCACCTGCTTGTGAGCGTTCAGGAGCATGCGCTCGCACGTAATGGCTACGCCTGTAAAGCGGCAGCCCTGATAGCCGGCGGCTTCGGCGACGAAGAGGTATTTGGCGCGGCCGACGCGGCGGCGAAGATAGTCCGTCAGCTGGCGGCTACGGATGAGAGGCGCGTCGGGGCCGCAGTCGCAGCGCTCGTCGTAATCGCGCCAGGGATTATACACGCCGTCGCCTTCATACTGCTGCAGCGAAGTGAGAAAGGTTTCAATCGTAGACATAAGAGCCTCCTATAAAGTCGTAAATACAGTGTACGTGCCGAATTTTCCCAGCTGGCGGGTCAGGGGGAAGAAGGGCGATGCGACGTAATCGTCGTACCGGCTTCGCGGCACGATGAGGGTCAGGGCTTCGCGTCGCTGCAGCTTATCCATGACGCTGCGTTCTTCTTCCGTCGGGAAGAGATGCTTTTTCGACCAGACGGCGTCCCGTTTCAGGCGGGCGTTTTCGTCGAAGCTGGCCGGCGCGGTCCAGACGGCGCGCTTGTCCGTGTAATAGACGAAGGATGTGCGGTATTCCTCGAAGAAATATATCTGGCCGGGGAACTTCGACGAGGCTTCGATGAGAGCCGATGACGAGCGGTATTCGTAAAAGGGCGTCAATACCTGGAAGGTCAGAAGTCCGTATATGACCATGGTGCTGGCTGTGATGACGATGGGGATCGCCGGCAGGGCCTTCTGCCATTGGGAGAAGACGAGGATTGCCGTGGCCAAGGGAATGAAAACGATAAGCCAGAACAGGTCTCCCAGGACGACAGCGCCGGGCTTGGCGAACAGGGCCGCCCCTAAAAACAGGAGCCAGAAGAAGAGTGCCGGGCCGGTGACGACCGTCCAGATTTTGCGCGAGCTCTTTTCATGGAGATCCATGACGGCCAACGCGCCGATGTACAGGAGGGGCATGTTGGCGATATAGGCATAGGTCGGATATTTCGTCGCCATGGCCGTGTAGAAGAGGATGGTCCCGACGGCCCAGACGGTCATGAAGACGTATTCGTCAGTCCAGCCGCGCCGTTTCCACAGGCCGTACAGGCAGGGACCAGTCCAGGGCAGCAGGCTGACGGGAACGAGGACGACGTAGTAATACCAGACGTTCATTTCCGGGTGCTCCGATACGGTAGCCCGCACGACGTTGTTAAATCCCAGGAAGCCGTCGATAAAGGCCGCGCCGTGGCGGGCGTACATCGTGCCGTACCAGGACAGGACGACGAGGAGAAACAAGACGATGCCGACAGGCGGAAAGAGGCGCTTGATATACTGCGTATTGCGGCGCAGGGCGATGAAGACGAGGAGGAACGTTCCCGGCAGGACGATGCCGACGGGGCCCTTGGTCAGCACGGCGAAGCCGGCCATGACGTAGGCGGCGACGACGTACCATGTTTTCCCCTCCGTCAGGCCGATATAGGCGAAGAACATGGCGGCCGACGTGAAGAAAAAGAGCATCTGGTCGGTAATAATCGAATGGCTGATGGCCCAGACGGCCAGGGACGTTACGGTCATGGCGGCTACGATGAGGGCAGCTGTCATGCGGCCCGTGCGGCGCAGCATGTACCATGCCGCCAGCACGACCGAAGCCGTACCGAAGAGGGCGCCGGGCAGGCGGGAGGCGAAATCCGTAAAGCCGCACAGAGTGTAGGAAATACACAGCATCCAATAGATAAAAATAGGCTTATCGAACCAGTACGTACCGTAAATCTGCGGAGAAATCCAGTCGCCGGACAAGACCATTTCCTTTGCCGTCAGGGCGTAGTTGGACTCGACGGGGTCGGTGACGGCCAGCTGGCTGTTGCCGAGGAGCAGAAACAGGAAGCAGAGGACGGCGAGCAGGAAAAATACAGGGCGGTGTTTCATTGCATACCTCCTATGGATGATTGATGAGAATGACTTGAGACGGCAGATCTGCCGCCATACCGTATTGCCGCAGTTCGGGAACTGTTTGATTGAGCTTGAGGAAGGACGTCTTGGTCATGACGATATAGGCTTTATCGGGAGACGTCAGCAGGGCGGCGAAGTCGGGCAGGTTGTCCTTTTGCCATTCCATGCCGTGCAGGTTGCTGTAATAGGCGATGCCCGGACGGAGAAATTTTTCGATATATAAATCGGATCGGCCGTCGTATACGTCGTGAAGGATATAGGCCGCTTCGTACGACGTCGTGTGCTCGGCGATGCGGGGCATGACGAAGCCGAAGGCTGCCCAGGAAAAGACGACCATGACGACGACGGCAGAGGCGAAGGCTTTTTTCCATTGCCGCCGGTACAGCAGAAAGGCCGGCAGGAACAGGGCCGTGCTCAGCAGGATCGAGCCGATGAGAATCGGCTGGGCGAAAAATTCCGCCCCTTCGTTCAGCGGGATGGCGTTGCAGAGCAGGAGGCCGACAGCCAGGATATAGGCCGCGGCGATTGCGCCGAGAGGCGGGCGCTTTTCCAGATAGCAGCGGTACAAATACCAGGCGATGATATAGGCCGCCGGCGGAAAGGCCGGTGCGATATACGTGACCAGCTGCGTATGGGACAGGGAAAAGAACACGAAGATAAAAGCCGCCCAAATCAGGCAGAACAGCACCGTATCGTTAAAGGGGTCGCGTTTTTTGAACAAGCGCCGTACTGCCGGAGCCAGGGCCGGAATCCACGGGACCATCGCCCCGATAAAGACGGGAATAAAGAAAAAAATGCTGTTTTGTCCCGGATGCTCCGGCGCGATAAAGCGGATGAGATTGTGATACCCGAGAAAGGTCTGCAGGAATATATCGCCGTGGGTCTGATACATGAATACGTACCACGGCAGGCCGACGAGAAAGGCGATGCAGAGGCCCTGAGGAATTTTCATTGTCCGGAGGAGAGACCACTGGCGGGTGGCGGCCATATACAGCAGCATGATGAGCGCCGGAAAGGCGTAGCCGACGGGGCCTTTTGCCAGCAGGGCCAGGCCGCAGAAGGCGTAGGCACGGTAATATTTCCCCTGATACAGGGAGATCATGGCGACGGTCAGGGTGAGCATGAGGGTCATGTCTGTGACGGCAGCTTTGCCGACGTACATGAAGCCGACGCTGGTCAGCAAGATGAGCGTCGCCATAAAGGCGATGGCTTGATTGAACAAATCCTTGCCCTGGACGTAGACGAATAAGGCCGTTGCGACGGCGGCGACAGCGCTGGGCAGGCGGGACGACCAGTCGGAAATGCCGAAGAGGCTGTAGGACAGCATTTCCATCCAGTAAAACAGGGGCGGCTTATCGTACCAGAACTGGCCGTAAATGCGGGGAGAAAGCCAGTCTCCGGCCAGCAGCATTTCCTTGGCCGTTTGCCCGTATACGGGCTCGTTGGGGTCCGTCAGGGGAGCGATACCCAAAAAAGGCAGCAAAATAATTGCTGCCAACCATGCGACCGTCAGACCGCAGCGATGTTCATAAATCCACTGCTTCATTTGGCCAGTCTCCCGCGGCGCCGTTTCCAGAGGAACAGGAGGGCGCAAATCGCGCAGACGGCGACGATGACGATGAGGAATATGTGGTTGTACTGAATCAGGTCCTTCCAGTGGCTTCCCAGAATCGAGCCGGCCCACACGAGGAGCAGCGTCCAGGGAATCGTGCCGATGATGGTGAAGACGACGAAGCGTCCGAAGGGATAGCGGGCCACGCCGGCCGGGAAGGAGATAAAGGTCCGCACGCCGGGCAGGCAGCGGCAGATTAAGACAGCCGCTCCGCCGTATTTATTGAACATCGTTTCGGCCATGTTGAATTTCTTTTCGTTGAAGAAAATGTATTTCCCGTATTTCAGCAGCAGAGGACGGCCGCCGTACGAGCCGAGCCAGTAGCTGACGACGGAGCCGACGACGCCGGCCAGGCAGGCGATGACGACGGTAGTCCAAAAGTCGAATACGCCTTGGGAAATGAGAAATCCGGCGAAGCCGAGGACGACTTCGCTGGGAATGGGAATATTGGCGTTTTCCAGTACCATGGCGATGAACATGGCGATATACCCATACGATTCCATAAGCTGCAATAACGTGTCCATGTAATGTAAGCACTCCTGTTCTGTGTATATAGTATCTGTGAGAAGAAAGACTGCGTAATGTCGCGTATGCTTATCATAGCATAAAACGCGGAAAATTTGATAGAAATATGCAAAAAACGCAAATCACCGTCGTAAAACGCATGAATCAGCATGTGTCAGCGCGTTTTGAAGCAAGGCAGATGACGCAGGGCGTATTTGCACAGCATGTACCCGTAGAGGAAAGACAAGGCCAGCGTCAGGATACATTTCAGCGGCGCGCCGAGGGACAGGGGCTGGAGGAAATAAGCCGTGTTCTGAATCAGCGTGTCGCTGACGACGTACAGCGGATAGGCCAGGCCGGCGGCCAGCTTTGTCTTGTTCGTTTCCTTGTCTCCCCATTTAGCGAAGGCGGCCAGCAAGGCCAGGAGCAGGGGAAGCTGCAGGATGGAAAAGAACAGCAATAAGGGAAACAGCGTGCCGGAAATGAATACGGAAATTCCCGCCGCAATATAGGACGAGGCGACGACGACGCCCAGCAGCAAGGCCGCGCCGACGATATGAACGGCAGACGGCACATAGCCTCCGGCCGTAAACCAACGATGCCTGAAGGCATACACGCCGAAGCAGAAGTACAGCCCGCTCATCGCCGCAAGGTACAGCACATACAGGGGGAACCAAAGGTCCGGCGTGCGGTGCGCCGCCAGCAGCAGCCCGAAGAAGGCCGCGGCCACGACGAGCTGCAGGGCGTAGAAGCCGGCCAGGATTCCTGCTGAGGGAGGCGCGGCTGCCGCCCGCTGAAAGAGGGAACGCCGCCATTTCTTTGCGCCCATCAAGGTCAGATGAAACAGCAGGAGCAGCCCGATACAGAAGAAGGGGCTTTGGAAATAGGCAGACCAGAACGGCAGGTGGACGATCGAGAACGCCGGGCCGTCGCCGTGACTGCCGCAGCTCCGGCTGGCAAGGTACAGGAGCTCCGGCGCCAGGAGAATTGTACCGGCCAGCCAGGGCCAGCCGAGACGGGTCCACTTGCTCTTGAAATAGGGCCGGATCATGTGGATGCGCAGCGAAGACGCGCCGAAGTAGGCGCTGATAAAAAAGATTGCCGGCACGATGCATACGATGGCTAAATTATACAGGAAATCAATGGCCAGCCCTTCGATGGAGTGCATCGGAGCGGGAACATAGGGATGCAGCAGGGGAAAGGGCCTGAAATTTCCCAGCGCGGCAAAGCAAATGCCGGCGAATACTAAAAAGGTGCGGAGATTATCCAGATAATGTATGCGTTTACCCATCGGTAAGACCTTCTTTCTCATGTATAGGCCAGCTTCCGCAAGAAGCTGACATACATTATAATATACCTATCTAAACAAATATTAAAGATAGAAGAAAAAAATCATAAAAAGGAGACGAGGCATATGGTAATCAGTACGACTGACAGCATTATCCGCCTGTGCGTGGCCCTGCTTTTGGGCGCGATCATCGGGTATGAACGGCAGGCGCAGAATAAGGCGGCAGGCCTCCGGACGCACACCTTGGTCTGCGTCGGCTCCTGCCTGTGCATGATCATATCGATCAACATCGCCATGGACCATTTCCTGCTGTACGGATACCGCAACGCCGACCCCGAGCGCATCGCCGCTCAGGTTATTTCCGGCGTCGGCTTTTTAGGCGCCGGCACCATATTGGCAAACCAGAAGGCGCGCAATGTCCGCGGCCTTACGACGGCGGCCGGACTGTGGGCCGTCGCGGCTATCGGACTCGTCGTAGGCGCGGGATATCTGGCCGTAGCCGTCGCGGCGACAGTCCTCATCTTCGTCGTGCTGACCGTCTTCATCCGCTTGGACAAGCGCCTCAGCAGCCAGCACCGCCGGGAATACACGGTACATATTATCATGAAGAATACGATTGGGCAATCGCGGCGTTTGGCCGAATACCTGGAAAACAGACAGATGAACGTCAAAGCTTTCCGCATCCTGTCCGACGAGGACAGCGAGCAGGCTGAACTAGCCGTCACGCTCATTGCCAACGACGGTATAGAGAGCGATGAAATCATACGGCGGCTCTTAACGGTAAAAGGAGTGACGCTGGCGGAGCTGGAGCGCCCTGGCGATGCAGAAGGCCGGAACTCGGGACAAAGTACAGAAACATAAATCATTAATATAACAGAAACATGCAAAACGGCAGCGGAAACGGATCCGCTGTCGTTTTATGTTGACGGTGAAAAGCATACATTAAAGCTTTTTATGGTTTTATAGATAGTGTTTAAAGGGAAGACTGATTATGTATAAAGAATACATAGATTTTTTGTGGTTTTCGTATATTCATTTTGGGCAGCATATAGTATAATAAAAAAGCATGCAACTCAAGGAGGGATTATATGTCTACGTTTATGGCTGCGTCCAGCAGAGAAGGAAAACAATTACACGACGCCGTGTTTCAATTCGGCCAGGCTGCCCAGACGGCGATGGCGGCATATGGCCGGGAGCGCGTCGTCAACGCCACGGTAGGCTGCTATGCCGGCGAAGATGAAGTATTGGGGTGTCTTCCCGTCGTAGAAGAAATCTATCGGGCCCTGCCGATGGCTGATTTTATCACGTACGCGCCGCCCATTGGCCTGGCGGATTACCGCAAGGCGGCAATAGACGAAACGTTCGAGGCATATCGTCCCGAAGGATATATAGACGCCGTAGCGACGGCCGGCGGCACCGGAGCCATTCATATTGCCATCGCCAACTATTCTGAAATCGGCGACGACGTCCTGGCTTCCGACTGGCGCTGGGGCATATACGGCAGCTTGTGCCAGGAAATCGGCCGCCGGCTTACGACGTTCGCCCTGCTCGATGAGAGCGGCGCTTTCAATATCGAGTCGTTTTCCTCGGCCGTAGCAGATGTGCTGCGTAAGCAGGATTCATTGCTGATTATCTTAAATACGCCGGCTAATAACCCGACGGGATTCGCCTTGTCCGACCAGGATTGGGCGGAGGTGCTGCAGGTCTGCCGCTTCCATGAAAAGCAGGGCAAGCGCATTTCGATTCTCGTCGATATCGCCTACATTGCTTATGCCGGCGAAAAGAACGAAGTCCGTACCTTTATGAAGCAGTTCAGCAACTTGCCGCCCCATTTGTTCGTCATGGTGGCCTTCAGCATGTCCAAGGGCTATACGCTGTACGGGCAGCGGGCCGGGGCCCTCGTCGGCGTGTCGTCCAGCGAGGACGTCATCAAGGAATTTACGGAATTAGGCCGCTATTCGGCCCGTACGTCCTGGTCCAATGTCAACCGCGCGGCCATGACGCTTCTGACGACGATCCGGGGCGACGCCGCCTTGACGAAGCGTCTCGACGAGGAACGGATGGAATTTTTCCGCATTATTCAAAAACGGGCGTCGCTGTTTACGGAAGAAGCGGCGCAGTGCGGCCTGCACGTCATTCCCTACCATGCGGGCTTCTTCATTTCCATTCCTGCGGCCAATCCGCAGGCGGTCTGCGAAGCGCTGCAGGACGAATTGGTCTTCGCCGCGCCGTTGGCCCTGGGCGTACGATTGGGCGTATGCTCTGTGCCGCTGCCGAAAATCAAAGGCTTGGCGGCCAAGATAAAGAAAGCCGTCGATAAATAAAGAGTGCGAATCGCATATGTACGATACAACCCCTGCGGAGCAGCTGAAAATCCGCAGGGGTTTATCATTAGAAAATATCGCTGTCTAATTGTTTTAAGTAATCGAAGAAAATGGACAGGCTTTTTTGGACGTTCGGCCGCGGCGTCTTATGGGTGAGGATATAGGCCGTCAGGGGTTCCGGCGGGTCCGTCAGGTATTGATAGGCAAACGCGCCTTTTTGGCAGGCGTACTTGGCGAAGAACAGGGGCATGACGGCCCAGCTGCCGCTGTGGGCCATGATTTGCAGGGCCAACTGGGCGCTGGCAACATAGCTGGGATGAAATTGGTCGGCAGGCCAATACGTTTCATGCCACTGCGTAAAGGACGGCGGCCAGTTGATATACAGCTCTTTCGTACAGTCCAGCCGGCGGGGATCGACGGGAGCCTGGGCCGACTCCTGCGGGTCGCCGGGCATGACGCAGACCAGGGGCGACTGCCGCCAGGGCTGGCAGGAGAGCTCCGGCGACGCCGAATCGCGCCAGCCGATGGCCACGTCGATGACGCGCTGCTCGACCAACGGGGGAAATTCGATGGCGTGCTCCGTATGGATGTAGAGGTTCATGCCGGGCGAATGGGTCAGCAGGCGGGAATACAGGGCGGGAAAGACGTAATCGTTTAGGATCTGCACCGACCCGATCGATAAGGACAGCCGTTCTCCCAGGCTTTTGAACCGCTGCGTTTCTTCCCACACGGCGTTCCATCGCTGGGCGATGGACAGGAAATCGCGTCCCGACGGCGTCAGCGTCGCTTCCTTGATGCCCCGGCCCCGATCCAGCAGGGGGATGCCCAGCTCGTCTTCCAGCGTTTTCAGCCGCCGCGTGACGGCTGTTTGGGAAATGTATAATTCGTCGGCGGCTTTGCTGATGGTTCCGTATTTGACGATGGCCAAAAAGGCCTGTATATCGTGAAAGTTCATGGTATTCTCCTTTTTGAAATATGCAAAAAGCTGCTATTTAAGCTGATATATTCATATTTTACATTATATTTGACTGCTTGTACAATAGAGGTACGGTACAGATACAAAGACAAGCAGATGCTTGGTTGACTGTGTATATTCAAAAGGAGGACCTACGTTGACAGATACCTTATTATTGGACATTGGCATTATCGTGCAGATTATTTTGATTGACCTGGCCCTTGGCGGCGACAACTCCATCGTCATCGGCATGGCGGCGAAAAATCTGCCGCCTCACTTGCAGAAGAAGGCTATTTTATACGGCACGGCCGGGGCGATTCTCCTGCGGTTCCTGCTGGCGTTCATCGTGTCGTGGCTGTTGTTCATCCCGTTCCTGAAGACCGTCGGCGGCGTGCTGCTCGTCGGCATCGGCATCAAGCTCATCGGCGCCCAGGGCAAGGAAGAGACGCACCACATCGAGGCGAAGGATTCCTTAGGCGCGGCGATTAAGACGATTATCTTGGCCGACGTGCTCATGAGCCTCGACAACGTCCTCGGTATCGTCGGCGTGACGAACAACCACTGGGGCCTGCTCATCTTCGGTATGCTGATTTCCGTGCCGATCATCATCCTGGGCAGCACCATGGTCATTAAGATCATGAACAAGTTCCCCATCCTCATCTACGTCGGCGGCGCCATTTTAGGCTGGGCGGCCGGCGGCATGATCGTGACGGATACGTACCTGGCCGAATACGTCCCCTTCGTGGCGGCCAACGCGACGGCGATGAAGGTCGGCTTGTTAGCTGCGACGCTGGCCGGCGGTGCCATCTGGAAGTACGGCGGCTGCTGGAAAAAAGAAAGCGTGGCATAACTGCATATTCTATAAAACTGAAAAGACTGTACGCGAAGTGTTATAGCACTGGCGTGCAGTCTTTTTTCCGTATATTTGACAAACGCGGCGGCAGCTTGTATAATACACACTATGCTGTATATTTTTGTATAGGAGATAGGGATTCATGGTTGAAGCAGAATATATTTTGGCGCGCAACGTTATCAAACTGGCCAATGTCATCATGACCATACGAAACAGAGAAATTAAAGAACTCGGCTTGACAGCGGAGCAGGCGGACAGCCTTATATTTTTTTCTCAGCATGCCGGCGCGTCGGCCGTGGATTTGAAAGCCTATCTGGGCGTTGCCCATCAGACTGCCCGCGGCATTGTGGAGCGGATGGCGGCCAAGGGGCTGGTGACGACCCATGTTTCCGAACGGGACGGCCGCTATAAGACCGTCGCGCTTACGGAAGAGGGCCGTGCGTTATGCGCTGCGATGGCTGAGAACGGCACGTATACAGGCCGGACGTTATTGCAGGGCATGAGTGAGGATGAAAAAAAGCAGTTTTTTTCTCTGTTAACCAAGGCGCTGCAAAATATAACGACGCAGCCGTGAGCGATTACGTCTATCCTAATATACAGCATGCTTCATACTTGCGCTGTGGCTGCTGCTCATAGAGGCAGGCATACATAAAAAGAAAGAGAGATGTATCATGTTGGGATTTCGTAAGGAAACAATAGAACGTTTTATCTGGTACGTACTGGGACTGAATCTGATTGCCGTCGCCGTCGTGCTGAATATCCGCTACGTCATGGGCGTCGCGGCATTTAGCTCCGTCATGTATGCCATATCGCAGATTTATCATATTTCGTTGGGGACGGCGTCAATCCTTTGTTATCTGCTGTTTGTATTGATACAGTGCGTGTTGTCGCGGAAAATTAAAGTGGTGTATTTGCTGGAAATTCCCTTGTCGCTGGCTTTTGGCGTCGTGACGGATGTATATGACTGGCTGATACCGGAATTTCACTTTCCGGCCTATATCAGCATGACCTTATTTTTACTGACTATGTTTGTTACAGCCTTAGGCGTATTTTTGTGCGTAAAGACCAATTTTGTGCTGACGCCGACAGAAGGCATTGTGCAGACGATTTCTGAAGTATTTCATATTGCCTTTTCCGCTGTAAAAAATACATTTGACGTATCCTTAGTCGTTATCAGTATGCTTCTTTGTGTATTTAATGATACCGAGCTGTACGGCATTGGCGTCGGGACCGTCTTATCGGCCCTGTGTATAGGACGAATTATCGGAGTATATGAAAAAATGTTTCGCTGGAGAAAGCTGAATCAGCTCAAGCAGCTGCGGCGCAGCCGGTATGCTGCCTGCTGACCATGAAGGGAGGTTTTCTGCCGCGCAAAAACGAGGAGCCTGGACGTTGTGTCCGCGGCTCCTCGTTTTTGTATGATGAAATTCCCCCGATAGCTGTATTATTTTTCGTCCATAATGGCTTCCGGCCCCCTGTCGCCGGTGCGGATGCGGACGGCGTCTTCGACGTCGAAGACGAAGATCTTGCCGTCGCCGACCTTGCCGGTCTTGCAGACGCGCTGGGCCGTTTCGATGACTTTTTCTACAGGCACCTCGCATACGACCGTTTCGACCTTGATGTGCGGCAGCAGGTTGATGGCGTATTTCTGGCCCCGATATACTTCGACGTGGCCTTTCTGGAGGCCGCAGCCGTAGACCTGGCTGACGGTCATGCCCATGACGCCGATGGCGTTGAGGGCGTCCTTCAGTTCTTCCAGCTTGCTGGGCCGGGTTACGATGTCTATCTTAGTAATTTTTCTGTCCATGCATATCACTCCCTATAACTGATGACCGCTGACGCCGATGTCACTGATTGTAGACGGCGAGACGACGGGTGTATTCAGGCTTTCGCCGAAGGGGCTGCCGGCTGTAATGGCGTAGTTGTAGCCCCGTTCGCCGTGTTCGGTAATGTCCAGGCCGGAGATTTCTTCTTCCTTGTCGGCGCGGACTTTCATGATAGAGCTGATGATCTTATACAGGATAATCGTGCCGACGATGGCGAAGACGTAGGCGACGACTGTCGAGACGACCTGAGCGAAGAGCAGATGCGTTTCGCCATAGAATAAGCCGTTGGCTCCGGCCGGGTTGACTTCCGTCGTAGCCCAGAGGCCTGTGGCGATGGAGCCCCAGGTCCCGCCGATGCCGTGGATGCCGAAGGCGTCGAGAGAATCATCGTAGCCGAATTTGGCTTTGACGACGGCGACGGCAAAGTAACAAACTGCGCCGCCGATGGCGCCGATGATGACGGCGGGAAGCGGAGCGACAAAGCCGGCTGCCGGCGTAATGGCTACGAGGCCGGCGATGCAGCCGGAAGCTGCGCCGAGAATGGTCGGTTTACCATTGACCGCCCATTCGATAACGACCCATGCCACGGTCGCTGCCGCAGCTGCGCCCTGGGATGCGATGAAGGCGTTGGCAGCCAGGCCGTTGGCGCCGAGGGCGCTGCCGGCGTTGAAGCCGAACCAGCCGAACCACAGGAGAGCCGCGCCGAGAACCGTCATGGGCAGGTTATGGGGCAGCATGGGAATGCGGCCGTAGCCCTGGCGTCTGCCGAGAAGAATGCAAAGCGTAAGACCCGAAACGCCGGACAGGATATGAATAACCAAGCCGCCGGCAAAGTCGAGAGCGCCGAGCTGGGCCAGGAAGCCGCCGCCCCATACCCAGTGGGCCATGGGATTGTAAATGAAAATAGCCCAGAGCAGGATGAACACTGTAAACGCATGGAATTTCATCCGTTCGGCAAACGCGCCGGTAATCAAGGCCGGCGTAATGACGGCGAACATACACTGGAAGGCGACGAAAGCCAGTTCGGGAATCGTGCCGTTAGCCAGGACAGACATGCCGACGCCCGTCAGGCCTACTTTGTCTAAGGAACCAATAAATCCGTTAATATCCGAACCAAACGTCATAGCGTAGCCGATTAAAATCCATTCGACAGAAATCATGGCGACGATGAAGAAACTCTGCATAATGGTCGTCAGTACGTTTTTATTGCGGACCATGCCGCCATAGAAGAAACCTAAACCAGGCGTCATAATAAATACGAGCGCCGCGCTGATGAGGACCCAGGCTGTATCGCCTGTGTCGATGGCCGATGCCGGATCGGCGGCAAATGCCGTCGGCGCGGACAAGGCCGTGCAGGCCAGAGCCAGGCGCAAAATGGACCACCCTTTTGTCATTAAAATCATCCCCCTATCGTAAGAAAAAAGGCGTCTATGCGGAAACTACCCCCTCGTACTTTCCCATAGACGCCGTTGTCTGTACATATATTGTTTTATCAATAGAAAAACAGAAAGGCTCCGGCATCATCGGGTACCTCGATATGCCAGAGCCTCATTGCTCAACTCGTATTCTATTGATGTGCCTTATTATACGGCGTTTCCGGCAGATTGTCAAATGTTTTTAAGTAAAAAATAATAAAATTAACAGTTTATATTTATAAAATAGAAATTTACTTTATTTTATTATCAAACGAACAGGATGTGGCCGATGAAGATATAGAACGTCAGGGAGATGGCGCTGAGGGCCGTCGTGTTCATGACGATCTGCGTGGCGTAATCGGCGTTGTTGCCGAATTCGATAGCAAAGAGGGCCGTGTTGACCGCCGTCGGAATGGCGCAGTAGATGAGGAAGACCATGGCGCTGACAGCCGTAAAGGTACCGGGCATCAGGGCGTTGGCCGCGTATATCATGACCAGGCCGAAGAGGGGCAGGACGGTCATCTTCAGCAGGCTGATGATCCACACGTCCTTGTCAAACCAGTGTATCTTCGTCTGGGACAGCTGCGCTCCAATGCTGACCATGGCGACGGGCAGCAGCGATTTGCCGGCCATTTCCATGATGGGCCAGAAGAAGAATTCTTCGGCGTTCCAGCCTGTCGAGCGGACGAGGAGGGCCGCGGCGAGGAAGTAAATCATGGGCATGCGGAACATGACGCGCAGCGTATCGGCAGCTGACAGCCGCCCGCGGCCGGCCTGATAGAGGCCGAGGGTATTGAGCGATATGCTTTGGACGATGAAGATGATGATTTGGACGACCATGGCTTCGGCAAGGTAGGGCGTCTGGCCGTCGACGACGAAGGGGTCATGGGAAAAGACGAGGATGATGAGGGCTACGCCCAAGTTGCCTGTGTTATTGAACATGAGGGCGTTGCGGCACGACTGTATCATGCCTTCGTCATAGCGGCGCCAGTGGCTGACGAGATTGGCCAGGAAAAAACAAAAGACCATGAAGACGGTCATGGCGGCGATCATCGTCACGCTGGCCGGGGGAAATTCCGTTTCGTATACATTGGTGAAAATGAAGCTGGGAATGACCAGGTAAAACATGAACTTGGACAGGGTTTTTACGTCTATGTGAAATTTCCGGTCTAACAGGAAGCCGATGAGGACGAGCCCGAAGATAGGCAGCATCGTATGCTCGATAATAAATAGGAACACCATTGTCAAAACCTCTTTTCATCAAAGATAGGTTTTATTATATAGCAAATAAAAAATATAGCAAATAAAAAAAGACGGCAGGGCAGCATAGGAAATATGATACGGTTTTCCTATGCTGCGCCTGCCGCCTGAGGGGGATGAGCGCGTTATTCGTAGCTTGCGAAATAATATACGACGTTCAGCAAGGTTTCGCACATGTATTTCAGGGCGTTGCTGTCCCAGTGGAAATCGGGCGAGTGGCCGACGACGGGTTCGTCGCCGCAGACGCCGACGTAGTAAAAGGCGCTGGGGACGGCGGCGCTGAAATAGGCGAAATCCTCTGACCCGGAGCCGCGCTGCATGGGCACGACGTCGACGCAGTCGGCGCATTGTTCCGTCAGGATTGCCGCTACGCGGGTTGTGACGGCTTCGTCGTTGATGCAGACCGGCGAGAAGGGGACGACGTCCAGATCGTAGGAGCCGCCGTAGGTCAGGGTGACGGCGCCGAGGACGTGGCGGAGCTTATCGAGGATGTCGCGGCGTTTGGCTTCGTTATACGTCCGCAGCGTTCCTTTTAATTCCGCCGTATCAGGGATGACGTTGGGATTGCGCCCTGCCTGGAACTGGCCGAAGGTAAGAACGACGCCGTCGCCGTCGGCGCGGCAGTTGTACACGTAACTTTGAATCATCTGGATGACGTCTACGCCCATTTGAATCGGGCTGATGCATTCCGACGGCTGGGAGCCGTGGCCGCCCTTGCCGTGAAGGGTAATGGTGAAGTCGTCGCACGAGGCGGAGATTTCGCCGCTGCGGATGCTGACATAGCCTTTGGGAAGGGCGCCGGCTACGTGGAGCCCGAGGGCGTATTCGACGGGCGGATTATTGAGTATACCCGCGTCTATCATGCGGGCCGCGCCGCCGTTGCCTTCCTCGGCAGGCTGAAATGCCAGGCGGACCGTGCCGCGCAGGCAGTCGCGGTGCTTGTTCAGAATTTTGGCGACGCCCAGCAGGTTGGCCGCATGGCCGTCGTGGCCGCAGGCGTGCATGACGCCGGGGACGAGGGACGCGTACGGACAGTCGTACTTTTCCGTCAGCGGCAGGGCGTCGATGTCGGCGCGGAGCAAGATGACCGGGCCGGGATGGGCGCCGCGGATGAGGCCGGTGACGCCGGTGCCGGCTATGATTTTTACGTCTTCAATGCCCATGAGGGAGAGCTCTTGGAAAATGGTTTTGCACGTATCAAATTCTTTTTCGCTCAGTTCGGGATGGGCATGGAAATATTCACGCATTTCCATCATATAAGGCAGTGTCTTGCGTACGGCTTCGTGGATGTTGAATGTAGGTGTAAATTGGCTGCTCATATGCCTTATGCCTCCTTTGTTGAGCCTGACGCTGCTTTCATCGTGTCTATATTACTTCTATACGGCGCAGATAAAATCCTGCCGGCTGGGGAAGTTTTTCCGATTATTTTACAGAAGAGGCGGCCCCTTCTTTGTTGCGGAAGGAGAAGCGGAGGCGGTGCTTTTCAATCCATACGAAGATGATGGGGATGATAAACAGGGTGAAGACCGTCGACGTCAGGAGGCCGCCGATGACGACGACGGCCATGCTGGCTCTCGTTTCCGAGCCGGCCGTCATAGATAACGCCGTAGGCAGCATGCCGACGACCATGGTCAGCGTCGTCATGAAGATCGGCCGCAGGCGGACCTTGCCGGCCTCGATAATGGCGCTGCGCGGGTCGAGACCCCGTTCCATCAGGGTCAGCGTATAGTCTAGGAGGAGGGTGCCGTTTTTGGCGACCAGGCCGTCCATGACGAGGATGCCGATGAGGGAATACAGGTTGATCGTGTTGTTCGTCAGGAATAAGAGGAACAGCGAGCCGATGAGCCCCAGGGGAAGGGAGAACATGCGGATAAAGGGCGTTTTCACCGATTCGTACAGGATAGCCAGGATCATGTAGATCAGGATGAGCGACAGGACGAGGGCTTCGCCCAGGTCGCGGAACGTCGTGGCCATCTGGTCGGCCTGGCCTGTAAATCGGTACGTGATGCCGCCCATATCCGTCGCGTCGAGCTTGGCCGAGATTTCTTCCATGACCTCGTTCAGGGGACGGCCCTGGAGGGTGCCGCCGAGGGTAATGGCCCGTTCCTTGTCGGTGCGGCGGATCGTGACCGGGCCGGTGGCCGCCTTGATGTGGGCGACGTCGGCAATGTAGATGATGCGGCCGTCGGCGTTCAGCGGAATCGTTTCCAAGTCGGAAATGCGGAAGCCGTCGGCGCCTTTAAAGCGGACGTAAATATCCGTGTCGTTGTTGTCGTTTTTGACGTCGTTTGCCAGGACGCCGGCCTTTTGGCCGCTGATGGCGTTGGAGAAGGTCTTGGTCAGCTCGCCTAAGGACGTGCCGTACTGCTTGAGCTTATTGCGGTCTACGTCGAGCTGGTATTCGGGCATGCCGTCTTCATAGGAGCTGCTGACGTCGCGGACGCCGGGGATTTCTTCTTTCATCATCTGTTGTACTTCCCGCGACTTGGCGATGAGCTCGTCCATGTTTTTGCCGCGCAGCTCGAGGCGCAGGTTGCCCGAGCCGCCGCCGAAGCCGCCCGACGTGCCCGATACGGAGGCCTGGTCTTCCTTGACCCGGACGTCGCCGTCCAGAATATTCTTGGCGGCGAAATTGCGGACGTCGTTGGTAATCTGCCAGATCGAGCGGGAGCGGTCCTGCCGGTCCTGGAGAGTGACCTGTATATGGGCTTCATTCAAATTGCGGCCGCCGACCATGGCTGTCGAATAGACGACTTCCGGTACCGTCGCCAGATATTCTTCTATCTGGCGGGCTGCCTTGTCAGTCCGTTCCAGGTTGGCATTCGTAGGCAGCTGGAGGGTGATGCGGAAGCCGCTTTCGTCGGTCTGGGGCATGAATTCCGAGCCGACGAGGCCCGTCGGGATGAGGGCTACGGACAGGGTAAAGCACAGGAGAACCGGGAGAACGAGGCGCTTGGCATGGTCCAGGCTCCAGGTCAGCATGCGGCCATAATGGCTGCGGGCCCAGTCTTCGATGGCGTCCATGCGCCGCCATAAGGGCGTGTCGGGAATTTTCAGGCCTAAGCGGAACAGCCGCGACGCCAGCATCGGCGTCAGGGTGAAAGAGACGAAGAGGGAAAAGAAGGTGGCGAAGACGATGGTAAGGCCGAACTGCTTGAAATACTGGCCGACCATGCCGGTCATGAAGGCGATGGGCAGGAAGACGACGATGTCGCACAGCGTAATGGCAATGGCGGCCATGCCGATTTCCGTCCGCCCGTTCAGGGCCGCCTTCTTCGGCTCTTCGCCGTTCATGAGGTGGCGGTGGATGTTTTCCAGTACGACGATGGAGTCGTCGACGAGGATGCCGACGCACAGGGCCATGCCCATGAGGGACATCATGTTGAAGGTGAAGCCGGCGATGTACATGGCGAAAAACGTCGAAATGAGGGACGTCGGGATGGCGATCATGACGGCCAGGGTCGAGCGCCAGCCCCGCAGGAAGAAGAACAAGACCGTCCCCGTCGTGATGAGCCCTTCGATGAGGGTCTGCAAGGTGTTGTGCAGGGAGTTGCGGACGTACGACGCCGATTCGTTCGTTACAGTAAAGGTATAGTCCGGGTTGTCGCGGCGCAGCGTTTCCAGCTTTTCCGTCACGTTGTCGACCGTAGAGACGACGTTGGCGTCGCTGTTTTTGTAGATGACCATGACGACGGCGTCTTCGCCGTTGACGCGGGCGTAGCGGCTGACGCGCTGGTCCTTGCGCTTGATGTCCGCCACAGCCGTAATGGGAATCTGCACGCCCTTGGCATTCGTGACCTGTATCTTTTCGATTTCATTTTCGTCGGCAAACTGAGCCTTGACCCGCACGTCCGTCGTCGTGGCGTCGGAGTAAATCGTGCCGGAGGGCATGAGGACGTTTTCTTCGCGCAGGGCCGAGACGACTTCGCTCAAGGTCATGTCGTAGTGGATGAGCTTGGCCTTGTCGACTTCGACGGCGATTTCCTTGTCGCGGCCGCCGTTCAGCTCGATTTCCGACACGCCGTCGGCCTGCTGGAGGACGTCCTGAAAGTCGTTTTCCGCTTTCGAGTAGATGTCGTCCAGGGACTGATTGGATTGGACGGCGATAAACATGATCGGCGTGGCGTTGACGTCGCGCTTGATGACGACGGGCTCGTCGATTTCATCGGGAAGCTGGCCGCGGATGGCGTTTATCTTTTTCGTGGCGTCGATGGCCGCCGCGTCGGCGTCGGCGGAGAAGTCAAGCTCCAGGGTGATGCGGGCCTGGCCGTAGGAGGCCGTCGACGTGATATGCTTCAGGTTGGAGACCGACGACAGGGCGTCTTCGATGGGCTTTACGACCTGCTGTTCGACCGAGTCGGCATTGGCCCCGTCGTAGTTGACCGTGACCGTGACGTACGGCGTGTTGAGGGCCGGCAGCAGTTCGACGCCGATACGGTAGAAACTGAACAGGCCGAGAACGACGAAGAAGGCGACGGCCATGCAGATGCCGATGGGCCTGTCGATGGAAAATTTCGTAAGATTCATGACGTCACCTGATTTCTTTTTCAATGGTTACGGATACGCCGTCGCGGAGGCGGGCCAGGTTCGTCGTGGCAATTTGCTCGCCGTCGGACAGGCCTTCGAGGATTTCTACGTAGTTGTCGTTGCGGAGGCCTGTTTTAACCGTGCGGATGGCGATGGTGTTGTCCGGGTTAATGACGTAGAGCTGGCTGACGCCGTTTTGTTCGACTAAGGCGTCCTTCGGTACGAAGAGTGTATTCCGGCGCTGCAGTACTTCCAGCGACGACTGGGCGAACATGCCGCCGCGCAGGAGATTGTCCGGGTTGGACAAGGTGATACGGACGATATAGGTCTTGTTCGTCGGGTCCATGGCCGGGCTGACATAGGTAATCGTGCCGTCGTACGTGTTGGCCAGCGATTCGACGGATACAGATACGGTCATGCCGGGCTGGATGGCGGCGACGTCGGCTTCGGCGACGGGGCAGTCGATGTAGATGCCGCTGGTGTCCGTAATGGTCAGTACCTTCGTATTGGCGGCGGCCATAGCGCCGGCTTCGGCGTTGCGGTAGGAAATGACGCCGTGCCGCGGCGCGCGGATGATCAGGTCTTCCAGCTGCTTGGACAAGCTGTCGACGGTATATTTGGCCTTGGCCTGGGCGGCCTGCTTGCCGGCGATGAGGGCCGGCGTGTCGCCGACGTTCTGAAGCTGCAAGTTATCCAGGGCGGCCTTGGCGACGATGAGGGCCTGGTACATCGTGTCCAAATCCTTCTGCGATACGGCGCCTTCGTCCTTTAAGATGACGTAGCGGTTGTAGTTCATCTTGGCCGTGGCGTATTCGACCTGGGCTTTCTGCAGGTCCGAATAGAATTGGGACTGGGCCGATTTTGTCTCGGCGGCTGCCTGGGCCCAGGCGGCCCGGTTCTGGGACAACTGGAGGCTCGTATCGACGGGGTCCTGCTCCAGCAGGACCTGGCCTGGCTCTACTGTGTCGCCTAAGTCGACGTACACGGCCGTAATATTGCCGGCGTATTTCGTCGACAAGTCCACCTGGGCTAAGGGGACGGTCTGGCCCGATAAGGAAATAGTGCGCATCATATCGCGCCGTTCAGCCCGGTAGGACTGGACGGACGCGTTGGTCAGGGCCGAGCTGCTTTTCGCCGCCCGGTCCGAGTGGCTGATGACGTAGATGCCGGCGCAGGCCAGGAGAAAGACCAGGCCGAAGGCGACGAGCTTATTGCGGCTGCTGTGGAGCAGGTTGTGGGAAGGAAAGGGAAAATGTGCCATAGTCAGAACCTCGCTATCGTTTCTCTATATAATACATAAATAGTATGCATGATTCGGTACTTTAGTCAGATAAATCTTTACTATAAATATAAAGAGTCGGCGCTTAAAAGGCAATATGAAAATCGTAAAATTTAAAGAACTGTAACAATAGCCGTCCATGCGGGACGCTGCCGTGTGTCGCAATTTGAATTCCTATGGTATAATATCGTCAAAACATGCGGGGAGTGACAGGATATGCATATGAACAGACAAGTTGCGTCGGCCTTGGATACGCTGAGCCATTGGCCGCGGTTTCGCCTGCGCCTTTTTGCCGAAGGGGCGCTGGTCGGCGTCGTGTCCGGCGTCATTATCAGCTTTTTCCGATGGGCGCTGGATGCGGGGACGCGCGTGCGGGAATACATGTATGAGGCGGTGCTCCTGCCGGGCGGATGGCTGGAAAACGGCCTTTGGTTCGCGCTGCTCTTAGGCGCGGCCTACATGCTGTGGCGGTTCAGCGCCTATGAGCCCAATGCCGGCGGCAGCGGCATTCCCCAGGTCAAAGGCGTTATTTTAGGCGTTATCCGCCTGCGCTGGCTGCGCATCTTATGGGTAAAGCTCGTCGGCGGCATCGTCGGCATCGGCTTGGGATTATCCCTGGGACGGGAAGGGCCGTCTATCCAGATTGGGGCCGTAACGGCCCAGGGCATCAGCCGGAATCTCGGCCGGTTCCGCATTGAAGAGCGATACCTCCTGACGGCAGGGGCCAGCGCCGGTTTGGCTGCTGCCTTTAACGCGCCCTTAGCCGGCGTCATGTTTGCCCTGGAAGAGCTGCACCGCAATTTTTCCGGCGTCGTCCTGGCGCCGGCTATGGCCGCGGCCCTGCTGGCGACGATGGTCAGCCGTCTTGCCTTTGGCCGCGCGCCGATTTTTGAGTTCGGGACGGTGCCGGTCCTGCCGCTGCAGTATATTTGGATCGCCGTCGTCGTCGGCATAGCCGCCGGACTCGCCGGCATTGTCTTCAACAAGGGGCTGCTGAATATTCCGCGCTTTTACAGCCTGCCCTGCTTTCGCGGGTATGGAAAGTTTGCCTTTGCCCTCGCGGCGGCCGGCGGATTAGGATATGTGTTCCCGCAAGTGCTGGGCGGCGGCAACGAATTGATCAACAGCCTTCATACGCTGCCTCTGTCCTTGTCCCTCTTTGCGGCCCTGCTCATCGGAAAGTTTTTGTTTACCCTGGTCAGCTACGGCTGCGGCGCGCCGGGAGGATTTTTCCTGCCCATGCTCGTACTGGGCGCTCTCACGGGCAGCGTCGTCGGCATCGTCCTGATACAGCTGGGCGTCGTCGGCCCGGAATACTTGTCGAATATCGTCATCCTGTCGATGGCGGCGTTTTTCTCGGCCTCCGTCCAGTCTCCCGTTACGGGCACGATCCTCATCATGGAAATGACGGCTTCGTACGAGCATTTGCTCGTCTTGTGCACGGCATCCCTCGTGGCCCTCGTCGTCGCCCAGGTCTGCGGCGGCCAGCCGATTTACGAAGCGCTGCTGCAGCGGATTTTGGCGGCTCACCGGCCGGAGATCCTGGCGTCGGAGCGGCGCCATCTGCTGGAGCTGACCGTGGCCAGCGGCAGCGCCGTAGACGGCAAATACGTGGGGCGCATCGCCTGGCCCAGCCACGTCGTCCTCGTCGATATCAAGCGCAGCAGCGGCGACGTGCTTCCTGGAATGGACATCCGCCTGCAGGCCGGCGACTATTTATACGTCCTTACCGACTCGGTAGAAAGTGCGGAAGCCGTCCGATGTCTTGTAGAAGTGGAAACAGTGTAATTTTGCATAATAATTATAAAAAATAATACCAGGTATTAAAAATATAAGCGGAAAGTATGAATTTATTGAGCTAAGAGAAAACAAATGCGGATAGCATCGCGTATAAAGTTGTGAAAAATAACGCATAAAGATTTGTTTTTTTGACTTATCCTTCAATCTTTGGTATAATTTTTTCTGAAAGTTGATGTTTAGGTATGGATATTTCAAAGAGGTGGTTGTTTGAAGAACCGTATACTGATTCTATTGACGCTCATATTTGTTTTTGCATGTTCCTCACTGGTTTGTGCAAAAGTCGAAATGGGAATGAACGGCTCTGCAGTACAGAGCGTACAATACATGCTCATGGATACCGGGTATTTGGCCGGCGGCGCCGACGGAATTTTCGGCAGCGCGACGGAAGACGCCGTAAAGCGTTTTCAGGCTGACTACGGGTTAGATGTAGATGGCATTGTCGGTTCGCAGACCATGGCGGCTCTTTCAGAAGCCAGTGGACGCGAAGCCCCTGCCGAAGAAGGGGTTGGCTCCTATCAGCGGCGTATCGTGATGGACGCATCGGCTTACACGGCCGACGATCCCGGCAACAGCGGTTTTACGGCGACGGGCCTGCGCCTGCGCCGCGGCATGGTGTCCGTAGACCCGGACGTCATTCCGTTAGGTTCGCAGCTGTACATCGAAGGGTACGGCTACGCGACGGCTGAAGATACGGGCGGCTCTATCGTGGGCAACCGCATCGACTTGGCCATGGATTCCATTACGGAGGCCCTGAATTTCGGCAGAAGAGAAGTCGTCGTATACGTGCTGTAAGCAGCAGATTAACTGAGTAAAAAAGAAAAGCGGAGAGGTTTCGGCCTCTCCCTTTTGTTTTCACGGCGGAAATCGTCGAAATTCCCCCTGTTTTTTGTAAAAAAGTATGTATTTTCCGTGCTATTTGTGTTATTCTGAAAAGGACATGACAGTTATTTGTTTCAGGGAGGCTAATACTGAATGAAAGACATTATTGCACTTATTTTAGCTGCCGGAAAAGGAACGAGGATGAAATCCAGCATGCCTAAAGTTCTGCATAAGGTCGGCGGCGTGCCGATGGTAGAACAAGTGCTGCGGGCCGTCAAAGCGGCGGGAACGCAGCGGCAGGTCGTCGTCGTCGGCTTCGGCGGCGAAGCCGTGCAGGAATATCTGGGCGACAGGGCGGAAACTGTCGTACAGGAACAGCAGCTGGGAACGGGCCATGCCGTCATGCAGGCAGAGCCGCTGTTGTCCGGCCTTTCGGGCACGCTGCTCGTGACGTGCGGCGATACGCCTTTGGTAACGGAAGACACCTTCCGCAGCCTGCTGGCCCATCATGAAGCCACGCAGGCTGCCGCTACGGTACTGACGGCGGTCATGCCCGACCCGACAGGCTACGGCCGGGTTATCCGCAATGAAAAGGGACAGGTCGTCAAGATTGTCGAGCAGAAGGACGGATCGCCGGAGGAATTAGCCGTGCGCGAAGTCAACGCCGGTATTTACTGCTTCGACATGGAACTCCTGTGGCAGATGCTTCATAACGTGACGAACAACAACGCCCAGGGCGAGTATTACCTGACCGATATCATCGGCATGCTCGTCGATGCCGGCAAGGTCGTCAGCGCCTTTGCCGCACCGGATTATAAAGAAACGCTGGGCGTCAACTCGCGCCTGCAGATGGCCGAAGCCGAACAGGTGTTGCGCCGCCGCAAGCTGGAACAGCTCATGACAGACGGCGTGACGGTCATCGATCCCAATAACACCTACGTCGATACGACCGTTTCCGTAGGCCGCGATACGGTCCTGTATCCGGGAACGATCCTGGAAGGGAGCACCGTCATCGGCGAAAACTGCCAGGTCGGCCCGTACGTCCGCATGACGAACGTCGTCATGGGCAGCGGAGACCACCTTCAGTTTACATATGCCCACGACTGCGAAATTAAAAACGGTTGCGAAATCGGACCCTTCGTCCACTTCCGGCCCAATACGGTCATCGGCAACGACGTCAAGGTCGGCAACTACATGGAAGTCAAGAATTCCACCGTCGGCGACGGCACGAAGCTGCCCCACTTGAGCTATATCGGCGACAGCGACGTCGGCTGCGGCGTCAATATCGGCTGCGGCACCATCACGGTCAACTACGACGGCAAGGAAAAGCACCGCACGACGATTTGCGACCACGCCTTCGTAGGCTGCAACAGCAACCTCGTATCGCCGGTCACCGTCGGCGAGTATGCCTATGTCGGCGCAGGCTCGACGATTACGAAAAACGTGCCGCCGAAGTCTTTGTCTGTCGCCCGGGCTAAGCAGCGCAACATCGAAGGCTGGGTCAAAGACGATACGTATAAGAAATAGCATATACCCATTTACCTAGTATAGAAATCATAAATTTATTTTAGGAGGCTCAACAAATGAGTTACGAAGACGGGAAAAAGCTGAAAATTTTTACTGGCAACGCCAATCCGAAGCTGGCTAAGGAAATCGCCGATTATTTAGGCCTGGAACTTGGCAAGGCCTTCGTCGGCAAGTTCAACAACGGCGAAATCCAAATCATGATCGACGAAAGCGTCCGCGGCAAAGACGTATTTATCGTACAGCCGACGTGCCAGCCGGCCAACGACACGATTATGGAACTGCTTATCATGGCTGACGCCTTCAAGCGCGCTTCGGCAAAACACATTACAGCCGTCGTTCCTTACTATGGCTATGCTCGCCAGGACCGCAAGACCCGGGGCCGCGAACCGATCACGTCCAAGCTGGTCGCCGACCTCATGTCCGTCGCCGGCATTACCCGCGTCGTTACGATGGACCTTCATGCCGGCCAGATTCAGGGCTTCTTCGACATCCCTGTAGACCACCTCGGCTCGGCGTCGATTATTGCGAAATACCTGAATCAGAAAAAATCGGAAATCGACTTGGGCGACATCGTCGTCGTATCTCCCGACCTCGGCGGCGTTACGCGGGCCCGCGATTTAGCCGACCGCATCAACGCTCCTATCGCTATTATTGAAAAACGCCGTCCCCGTCCCGGCGTAGCCGAAGTCATGAACATCATCGGCGATATTAAAGGCAAGACCTGCATCCTCATCGACGACATCGTCGATACGGCAGGTTCCCTGTGCGGCGGCGCCAAAGCCCTGAAAGATATGGGAGCGGCCCGCGTGTACGCTGCCTGCGCCCATGCCGTACTGACTGACCCGGCCGTACAGCGCATTCAGGATTCCGTCATTTCCGAGCTGATTATTACCAATACGATTCCCTTGCCCGACGAAAAGAAAATCGACAAGATCAAGGTCTTGTCCGTTGCTCCGCTCTTAGGGGAAGCGATCATGCGCATTTTCCATGAAGTATCGGTAAGCAAGCTCTTCGACAAATAAGGGTAGTTACGGTGCATATGATTGTTGGCCTGGGAAATCCCGGCCGAGAATACGAAACGTCAAAACACAATACGGGCTTCCGCGTCGTCGACGAGCTGGCGAAGCGCTGGAACGTGACGCTGTGGCAGAACCGGATGGACGCCCAGGTTGCCCAGGCCGACGTAGACGGGGAAAAGGTCATCCTCGTCAAGCCGCAGACTTACATGAACAACAGCGGCCAGGCCGTAGGGCCCCTCATGCGCTGGTATAAGCTGGAGCAGGCCGACGTCTACGTCGTCTACGATGACATGGATTTGCCCGTAGGCCGTCTCCGCATCCGCAAGAACGGCAGCGACGGCGGCCATAACGGCATCAAGAGCCTCTTTGCCAACGGCTGCCGCGATTTCATCCGCTTTCGCGTCGGCATCGGCCGGCCTTTGCCGCACCGCGATGTCATCGACCACGTGCTGACTCCGTTTCCGGAAGACATGCTGCCGGAATACGAGGAAGGCCTGAAGGCGACAGCCGTCGCTATTGAAGGCTGCCTGAAGGTCGGCGTCGACGTCGGCATGAACCGGTATAACCCGCGGAAAAAGACGAAAACGCCTAAGCCGGAAGAAACGGCTGAACAGCGTACGGAAGAAACTACATAATATAAAAACTGCCGCTAAGCAACAGTTATGCTGTACTTAGCGGCAGTTTTTATATGAAGCCTTATAAAATTTGCAGTCCTTCCAGAAGGATTTTTAAGCCGATGAGAATCAGGACGGCCCCGCCGACTCTCTCCGCCTTGGATTTATATTTAAGTCCGAACAGGCTGCCGGCTTTTACGCCGACGGCGGAACAGGCGAAGGTGACGCAGCCGATAGACAGGGCGGCCGGTATAATCGATACGTTCATGAAGGCGAAGGTGACGCCGACGGCTAACGCATCGATGCTCGTCGCGACGGCCAAGGCGAACATAGCCGGCACGGCCATGTTCGCGTCGGGACAGTCTTCCTCTTCGAAGGATTCCTTGATCATATTGGCTCCGATTAAGGTTAGCAGCACAAAGGCGATCCAATAATTGTACGATGTAATTATATCGGTAAAAAACGTTCCCAAATAATAGCCTGCCGTAGGCATCAGGGCCTGAAAGCCGCCGAACCACAAGCCGGCAAGGGCCATGTGCTTCCAGCAGATGCTCCCCAGTGATAATCCCTTGCAGACCGACACGGCGAAGGCGTCCATGGACAGGCCCAGGGCCAGTAACAACAATTCCAATCCATTCATGGTCATCTCTCCTATGCGATTTCATATGACGGCAAATAAAAAAGACCTAAAGGCAGCGCAAATACTGCCTTTAAGTCTCATCATTTCAAATAGCACCGGGCCCTGAGGCCAGTATGTCGATACTACTATACATGCCGGATGTACTGATTACTCCCTTAAAGTACATCCAGAATTATACTGGATGGAATTGAGATTGTCAATGAGAAAAGCTGCTTTGCCGCGTAAAATCCATGGCGTCGGCAAACCGCCCTGTCGTCGCGTTGTTCATCATGACGTAGTTGTAGTTGCCGTTGGGGAAGGAAAAAGTGAGCATCGTATGGCGTTCGTCGTCTAATATGATGCGGACCACCGTAGTGAACCCGTCGTTCGTGACGTTGTGTATGCTGTACGGCACGCCGTCGACGTCGTCCATGGAAATGGACAGCTCCCGGCCGTAGCGGCCCTGCCAGGTACCGACGATGAGGCTGTAGCCTGCCGCATAGGGCATGGAGTGGGACGGAAAGGCCTGGACCGGTGCAGTGCAGGCGACGGCGGCGAACAGGCAGGCTGCCGCCAACGATTTTATTTTGGTAATCATATATATCATCCTTCTTTCTGAACGCAGCTGCGCATGCTTATAGTATAGTGATTCCATCAATTTTTGCAAGGCCTAGCCGTTGGCGTCAAACTCGTGAATAAAGGACTTATATGACCGAATCCCCGCGTCGGGCTCGTATTGCATTCGATTAAGGAAGACCTTTATCATAATCTGACATCCAACAAAAAAACGGACAACGCCTGCTGCAGATCGTCGGCAGGTTTTGTCCGTTTTTACTATATGGAGTTACTTGCTTTCAAAGAAGGCTTTGTAGGCTAAATAGGCGCAGTAGGCGTCGGCTTTGGCTACGATTTCCAGCGGCGCGTGCATGCTGTGCATGGCGACGCCGCAGTCGACGACGTCGCAGCCCCAGTTGGCCATGATATAGGCGATGGTGCCGCCGCCGCCCTGGTCGACCTTGCCCAGCTCGCCGACCTGCCAGGGGACGTTGGCGTCATTGAAGATGCGGCGTACCTTGGCCAAAAATTCGGCGTTGGCGTCGTTGCTGCCTGCCTTGCCGCGGGCGCCTGTGTACTTGCACAGGCAGATGCCATAGCCTAATTTGGCCGAGTTGGTTTCTTCGTAGGCTTCGGGGAAGATCGGGTCGAAGGCTGCCGCTACGTCGGCCGACAGGACTTCGCTGCTGCGCAGGGCCCGGCGCAGGTACAGCTCTTCCGTGCGGCCCTGCAGAGCCAGCATTTCCGCCGTAAAGTCGAGGAAGTACGACGAGTGGACGCCCGTGTTGCCGACAGAACCGATTTCTTCCTTGTCGGCAAAGAGGGCGACCTGGGTCTTCGCGCAGGGAGCGGCGCTGAGGATCGCCGCCAGGTTGCCGTAAGAGCATACGCGGTCATCGTGGCCGTGGGACATGAGGAGCGACCGGTCCAAGCCGACTTCGCGGCTCTTCTGAGCCGGAATGATTTCCAGTTCCGCGCTGGTGAAGTCTTCTTCCGTAATGCCGTATTTTTCCCGCAGCAATTCCAAAATCTGAGGCTTCGTCTTTTCTTCTTCGCTGTACGTGCCGACGAGAGGCATGAGCATTTCGCCCGTAATGGCTTCGCCCAGCTTCTTGGCGGCCTGGTCCTTGCCGAGGTGCGGCAGGAGGTCGTTGATGAAAAATACGGGATCGTCCGGGTCTTCGCCTATGGAAATGTCGATTTGACGGCCGTCGGCAGTGTAGACGACGCCGACGAGGGACAGGGGCATGCAGACCCACTGGTATTTCAGGACGCCGCCGTAGTAGTGCGTTTTGAAGTAGACGATTTTATTTTTTTCTACGACGGGCATGGCTTTCAAGTCCAAGCGGGGGCAGTCGATGTGGGAGCCGACGATTTTCATGCCTTGTTCCAGCGGCTCGGAGCCGACGACGGCGAGGATGACCGACTTGCCTTTCTGGTTCCAATATACTTTGTCGCCGGCCTTCAGGGCCGTGTATTCCGACAAGGGCTTGAATCCTGCGTCCTCGGCCTGGCGGATGATTTCTCTGGCGGCGAGCCGTTCCGTCCTGGCCGTGTCCAGAAAACGGCGGTACGCCGCGCTGTATTCTTCCATGCGACGCCGTTCTTCCGAGGAAAAACGGGCCCATGCGCTTTGTTCCATATCAAATGCTTTCATGTGCATCCTCCTTTGAGATAAAATATCATCTTACATTATAATCCGTATCGCCATAAATGGAAAGACCGGCCAGGGCATATAGAGAGATTTGCAGAAATGGAGAAAATTTCTTTGTATTTTTACACATTTTATAGTATAATAAAACACAATTTATGAATGCCTGAACGCGACATATGACGTATGCAGGCTGGGGTAGTTTAGGTTGCGAGGGGGAATCGCCATGATTAACCAGAATAGAATTAAGGAATTAGTCAAACAATGTACGGAAGATATGCGCTGTGCGCGCCGGAAGCTTCACGCATATCCGGAAATTTCCAATGAAGAGGAACGCACGGCGGCCTATATGGCGAAGACGCTGCGCCGCTTCGGCGTAGACGTACAGGAAGGCGTCGCCGGCGGCCATGGTGTCATCGGTACGCTGACCGGGAAGCGGCCTGGGCCGACTATTGCCCTGCGGGCCGATATGGACGCCTTATCCATTACAGAACAGACCGGCCTGCTTTTTGCGTCTCAGTGCGAGGGAAAGATGCATGCCTGCGGCCATGACGGCCATATGGCGATCTTGCTGGGGGCGGCAAAGGTTCTCAGCGACTTGAGGGACGAGCTGGCCGGGACAGTTGTGTTTATCTGCCAGCCGGCAGAGGAAAAATCGCCTCGCGGCGGCGCGAAGGGCTTGGTCGAAGCGGGCGTGCTCGACGGCGTCGACGCCATATACGGCCTTCACGTATGGCCGACGCTGCCGACGGGAACGATCGGCGTCAAGGCCGGTCCGATGATGGCCGCCTCAGACCATATCCGCATCGTCATCCGGGGGAAATCCAGTCATGCGGCCATGCCTCATAAGGGCGTCGACTCGATCGTCGCGGCGGGGCAGTTTATCACGGCGGCCCAGGATATTATCAGCCGGCAGATCAACCCGCTGTATCCGGCAGTGCTGACCTTCGGCCGCATCAGCGGCGGCACGCGCTACAATATCGTCGCCGGCGAAGTAGAGCTGGAAGGGACGTGCCGGACCTATCATGCAGAAGCGCAGGACATGGTCGAAGCGCAGCTGGGCAACATGCTCCGGGGGCTGGATACGATGTACGGCACGGAGAGCGAGCTGCATTACGAGCGGGGATACGCTGCCGTCGTCAATTCGCAGCGGCAGGCTGATTTCGTCGCGTCCGTCGCGGCGGACTGCTTTGGTCGGGACGCCCTGGCCGACGTGCAGGAACCGGCCATGACGGCGGAAGATTTTTCCGGCTACTTGCAGGCCTGCGACGGCGCCTTCTTCTGGCTCGGCGCGACGAAGGCCGGCGATGCGGTATATCCCCTGCATAATTCGCGTTTCGCCGTAGATGAAGACTGCCTGCCTATCGGCGCGGAACTCATGGCGTCTCTGGTGTGCCGGGCTATGGAGAACCAATAGTCTTGCAAATTTCGCAAATAAGTTAGAAAAAATTATAATATAAAAAAGGAAAATCGCCTCTATGTCACGAATCCTATAAGTAACGTGATTCATAGGAGGCGATTTATGTATGAAAGAATATACCAGTGAACAAATTCGCAACGTAGCTGTGCTCTCCCATGACGGCGCCGGCAAGACGGCCGTCGTCGAATCGTTGCTCCTGGCCTGCGGCGCCGTCGACGCCGTCGGCGTAGGCAAGGACAACAAGCACATCATGGACTTTGAACCGGAAGAAATCAAACGCAACGTTACGATTCAGCTCGGTATAGCTCCCTGCGAATGGGAAGGCTACAAGATGAACTTCATCGACACGCCGGGCTATTCGGAATTCTGCGGCGAAGTACGGGCCGCCCTACGGGCCTGCGACGGCATTTTGCTCGTCGTATCGGCCGAATCGGGCGTAGAAATGGATACGGAACGGGCCTGGGACTACGGCGTAGAATTGAAGCTGCCCCGCATGTTCTATGTCAATAAGATGGACGTGGAACACGCCGATTTCTTCGGCTGCCTGGAAAAGATGCGCGCCGTCTTCGGCAAATCCATCATGCCCCTGCAGATTCCTATCGGCGAAGGCAAGGATTTCCGCGGCATCATCGACGTGTGCAAGATGGTAGCCTGGGAATGGAAAAACGGGAAATGCGAAGAAATCAAGGTTCCGCCCGAATATATGCCGAAAGCCCGCGAAGTACGGGAAATGTGCATGGAAGCCGCCGCTGAAGGCGACGACGAACTGCTGGAAAAATACCTCGAAGGCGAAGAGCTTACGCTGGAAGAACTGCGCAAGGGCCTTCGTCAGGGCATGCTGACCGGCCGGGTCTGCCCGGTCATGTGCGGCAGCGCCAACTCCCATATCGGCACGGCCGAACTGCTTCGCCGCATTATTACTTACATGCCGGCTGCTTCGCAGAAGGTCATGATGGGCGAAGACAAGAAGACGGGCGAACCCGTCGTCGTGTATCCGAATAAACCCTTTACGGGCTTTGTATTCAAGACGCTCATCGATCCCTTCGCCGGCAAGCTGAGCTACGTCCGCGTCTTCTCCGGCACCCTCAAGGAAGGGGACAAGCTGTACAACGCTACGCAGGACAAGGATGAAAAATTAGGCAAGCTCTTTACTCTGGTCGGCAAGGAACAGATTCCCGTTACGGAAGCCGTCGCCGGCGATATCGTCGTATTGCCGAAGCTGCAGTACGCCCGCACAGGCGATACCTTCGCCCTGCCCGAATCGCCCGTCGTATACGATCAAGTCCGCTTCCCCAATCCGCTCCATACGGTAGCGATGGTTCCGGAAAAGAAAGGCGACGAAGAAAAGCTGATGAACGCCCTGCTGCGCATCAGTGAAGAAGACCCGACCTGCAAGGTCGAAAAGAGCGTAGAAGGCAAGCAGCTCATCGTCCGCTGCATGGGCGACGTCCACCTCGACCATATCATGACCAAGATGGAACGGAAATACGGCATTAAAGGCGTGCTGCAGGATGTCTATATTCCGTATCGCGAAACGATCAAGGGCAAGGCTACGGCCGAAGGCAAGCACAAGAAACAGAGCGGCGGCCATGGACAGTACGGCCACGTCATCTTGGATATCGAACCCCTTACGAACGGCGAATCCTTCGAATTTGTCGACGACATCTTCGGCGGCGCCGTACCAAAACAATATATTCCGGCCGTTGAAAAGGGCGTAAAGGAAACGCTGGAAAAGGGCCTCATCGCCGGCTATCCCATGATCAACATCAAGGTTACTCTGAAAGACGGTTCGTACCACTCCGTCGATTCGTCGGAAATGGCCTTTAAGGTAGCGGCAGCCCTGGCGCTGAAGAAAGGCGTTCCCGAAGCCAATCCGGTACTGCTGGAACCGGTCTACAACGTAGACGTCGTCGTTCCGGAAGAATACATGGGCGACATCATGGGCGACTTCAGCAGCCGCCGCGGCCGCATTCTCGGGATGGAACATCACCGCAACCGCAAGGGCATCATCGTCGTCAAGGCGCAGGTTCCCCTGTCGGAAATGAAAGGCTACGTCACGGTTCTTCGCTCCATGACGCAGGGCAAAGGTACGTTCAACATGGAATTCTTCGCTTATGAAGAAGTTCCTAAAAAGCTGATGGACGAAATCATTGCCAAGGCGCAGGAAGCGAAAAAAGAATAAATCCCTCCTCACGGGCCCTTGCGCGCAGCTGTGCGCAAGGGTCTTTCTAATAGTTCGATACCCAAGCTATGCGATTTATATATTGAAAAGTTGAAAAAATTTCTTGTATAAAACCGTTAAACGTTCTATAATTATTATGTGAAATACAGAACTTATTAACAAGCGCTTAGAAAGGTATGGTGAGTACAATGTCCCAGTGGACAGATATGTACCGGCAGAAACTGACGACGCCGGAAGAAGCAGTAAAACTCGTTAAATCAGGCGATTGGGTAGATTACGGCATGGCTACGTCCCAGCCTATTTTGCTGGATAAGGCCCTGGCCGGCCGCAAGGAAGAATTGAAGGACGTCAAAGTACGTATGTCCTTTACCTTTGCGCCGCGCGAAATTATTTCCGTCGACCCGAACCGCGAAACCTTCACGGCTATGAACTGGCATATGAGCGGCTATGACCGCAAGATGTGCGCCCAGGGGCTGATGAACTTCATCCCCATGTGCTACCGCAACGAACCGTCGATGTACCGCGATATCCTCGACGTAGACGTAGCGATGATTACGGTCGCTCCCATGGATAAACACGGCTTCTTTAACTTCGGCCTGAACATTTCCGCCAACGAAGCCATTACGAAAAAAGCGAAAAAGGTCATCGTAGAAGTCAACGAAGCGATGCCCCGCGCTCTCGGCGGACGAGGCGAACAGATCCATATTTCCGATGTAGCGGCCATCGTCGAAGCCGGTACCATTCCCATGCCGACCATTCCCTTTAAAACGGGCGACGAAATCGATACGAAGATCGCTGAAATGATTGTGAAAGAAATCCCGAATGGCGCGACCCTGCAGCTCGGCGTCGGCGGCTTGCCGAATACGGTAGGCGCTATGATCGCCGAATCGGATTTGAAGGACCTGGGCATGCATACGGAAATGCTCGTCGACGCCTTCTACTTGATGTACAAAGAAGGCCGCCTGACGAATAAATTGAAGGCTGTAGACCGCGACAAGGCTTCCTGGGCCTTCGCCCTCGGCTCGCAAGAAATGTACGACTGGATTGACGACAACCCGTTCCTCGCCGCATATCCCGTCGACTATGTAAACGATCCCTTTGTCATCGCTCAGCTCGACAACTTCATTTCCATCAACAACTGCGTGGACATCGACCTGTTCGGCCAGATTTCCTCCGAATCGTCGGGCACGCATCACATCAGCGGCAGCGGCGGACAGCTGGACTTCACCGACGGCGCCTACCGTTCCCGCGGCGGCAAGAGCATCATCGCCCTGCGCTCGACCTTCCACAATAAGAAGACGGGCAAAGACGAATCGCGCATCAAACCGACGCTCCTGCCCGGCACGATCGTCACGGACCCGCGCTCTCAGGTTAACTGGGTAGCTACGGAATACGGCATGGTCAACCTCATGGGCTCGTCTACATGGGAACGTGCCGAAAAACTGATCAGCATCGCTCATCCCGATTTCCGGGAAGACCTGATTAAGGCAGCCGACGACATGAAGATTTGGCGTTACAGCAACAAACGGTAAGAGAATAGTCTCTCCTTTATACAGCATAAAAGCTCCTGCTGCGAGTTATGGACTCTCCATCTCTCGCGGCGGGGGCTTTTTTTGATGACAGGTGCGAAGTTAAGGGGAAATATGGATTTTATTTGAAATATTTTGGTATAATTAAAAATATACTCGATTTAATAAAAGGGGGTCTTGGTATGGGATACAACTTTACGGAAGAGCAATTAGCCGTACGGGATCTGGTTCGCTCCTTTGCCCAAAAGGAAGTCGCTCCGCTGAGCCGGCAGATGGACGAAACGGGATGGAATCCGGAATTGTACAAGAAGTACATCGCCACGGGACTGCACGCGACGCCCGTTCCCGAAGCCTATGGCGGCGCCGGACTGGGCGACGTGGAATGCGCCGTCATTACGCACGAATTGGCCCGGGCCGACGCCGGGTTTGCCATGTCCATGGAAATCAGCTGGGTCTGCGCCGATATGATTCGCCTCCACGGCAGCGACGGGCAGAAAGAGAAATACCTGACAGCCGTCGCTGACGGAAAATTATTTGCCTTTGCCCTGACGGAACCTGATTCGGGTTCCGACGCGGCGGGCATGCGGACCCGGGCTAAAAAGCAGGCCGACGGCTCGTACGTCGTCAAGGGTTCCAAGGCCTGGATTACCAATGCCGGCATTGCCGACTACTATGTCGTCATGGCCATTACCGACCCGGACAAGGGTGCCAAGGGCATCTCGGCTTTCCTGGTCGACGCCGGCACGCCGGGGTTGATCGTCGATAAGGAAGAGGACAAGATGGGCATGCGCAGCTCCGATACACACGGCCTTACCTTTGACGACATGAAGCTGCCTGCCGATGCCCTCCTCGGCGAAGAAGGCAAGGGCTTCGTCTACGCCATGGAAGGTCTGGACGGCGGCCGCATCAGCTGCGCCGCGATCTCTACGGGCATTGCCGAGCACGCCATGCAGATTGCTAAGGACTACTCCCTGCAGCGCGTGGCCTTTGGCAAGCCTATCGCCAAGTTCCAGGGCGTTTCCTTTAAGCTGGCGAATATGTCCATGTATATCGACGCCATGAACCTGATGCTCTACGACGCGGCGGCCTTGAAGGCCACGGGAGCGCGCTGTTCGAAATTGGCTGCCGAAGCCAAGCTGCTGGCCTCTACCCACGCCACGCAGATCTGCCTCGACGCGATTCAGATCCTGGGCGGCAACGGCTACAGCAAGGAATACAACGTAGAACGTCTCCTGCGCGACAATAAGCTCATGGAAATCGGTGAAGGAACTAATGAAATCCTGCGGGTCGTCATCGGCAGCGCCGTGCTGGCAGAAAAATAACCTGCGTCATTTCGTTATCGTCAGAAGCAAAAAAGCGTATCCGGCCAATCGGCGCGGATACGCTTTTTATTTGAATGGCAGGTACCCCAGGGACACGAGGAGGTAAAATGCCGGATATAAGATGAGAATATATAAAATCGTCGTCGTAATGAAAGGGGCCATGGACAGGTTGACGTTCAAATCGTAGAGCCGCGCCGTCACCAAGGCGTTGATGGCGCAGGGCGTAGCCATCATGATGAGCAGCGAGCCCAGCAGCACCGGGTCGGACGTAAACTGCAGGGCCAGCACGTACGATGCAGCCGGCGTCAGGATCATCTTGATGGGGATGAGGTCGAGGGTCGGCTTGCAGTATACCTTGAGATGAGAAAAATCGATGAGGTAGCCGATGGGAAGCAGGGCCGCCCAGGCGTTGACATGGACCAGTCCCTGAAAGATCTGCCCCAGCACGGCCGGCCTCGGCACGCCTGTGACGTACAGCAGGATGCCGACGATGATGGTGAGAATAGAAAGCTGGTTCCAGTTGATGAAGATGTTTTTCCAGTTGGCCTTAAAGAAGGCAGGGATATTCGTCGTCTGCCCGCTGTTGTGGTAATAGTAGCCCATGGGGAAGAGGACGAAGAACATGACCAGTCCCTGGAATACCCCGATGATCTGCGAGTAGGCAAAGGCGACTTCGCCGTACAGCAGGTAGCCGCACAGGCCGCCCAGGGCCGTCGTGTTGGAGGGCATAGCCGAAATGAGATAGCTGCCCTTGTCTATCTTGTCGGTAAACCGCCGCTGCCGGTGGAGCAGGAAGATGATAGCTAGGGGGAAGAAGGCGTTGAAAAACGCGAAGAAGGGCAGCGATAACAGGTCAGGCTTCAGCGGCAGGACCCACATGCTGAGCAGGGCCAGGACGGACATGACGCAGATGATGTTGAAGCGGATGAGAAAATTGCACTGGGACGGCGACATGAGACGCCGCTGCTTTAAGGCGTAGCCTACGGCCAGTGGCAGGACGATGTCGAGAAAAATATAGAGAATGCGAGAGCTTGCTTCGCCCAAATAAAATCCCTTTCTTTCTGCAATGATTATTTTCGGATGGCGGCGCGGAAGGCGTCGGCCAAGGAGAAGGTCAGCGGTTCCGCAGGCTTGGTCGCGTCGATAATCGGCTGCATAATGTCGCGGAATTCGTCCTTCTTCTTGGACAGGACGTACAGCTTCGACGTGTTGCGGGCGTCCCACAGGGCGTCGTGCATCTGGCCGTCGAAGGTTTCTCCTAGGGTACTGACGGCCTTGTCCAGGGAAATGACGTTGTCCAGCCCCAGCAGGTTGCAGTAAATCTGCTGGAAGTTTTGCCAGTGGTCGAGCATCCAGCGGATGTCCTCGTCGGCCATGTCCAGCTTTTTCAGCCGCATTTCGCAGGTCAGCTGCCGCCAGTCGTTTTCGCTCCAGGCGTACATTTCGTAGTCGTTGCCGTTCGAGTCGCGGCACCAGCTGAGAAAATGGGCAAAGGCCTGGCTGAAATGGGGCGCGTCGGCGAGCATGTCCATGGTGATGCCCGTCAGTTCCTGACAGGTGGCGTTCATTTCCGTGGCGTATTCCGGCCGGACGTATTCTTTATACGACCCTATTTCTTCGCCGTCCTCGTTGATCTTGACGGCGCCTATTTCGATGATTTCTCCCTTGCAGATGCGGCGCGCTTCCTTCTGGCTCCGTCCGATAGGGTTCATTTCAAAGTCTACGAATACTGCGTTCATGTATCAAAGCTCCTTTCTAACCTTTTCAAACTGCTTTCTGCAATATTCATAGCACCCATTATAACACAAGACAGGCCATAAAACCTATAGGAAATATGACCTGTCTTGGCGGTATGATTCAGGAGGGCGGCGGCTATTCCCGGACGCCTGTCAGGGCAAAGCATTCGCTGCGCACCGATTCTTCGCACGAACGCATGGCTAATATGGTCTTTTCAAATAATTCGGGCAATTCCCAGCCCAGGCGTTCCGCCCCCTGCCGGATGACGTCGCGGGAGCAGCCGGCGGCGAAGCTCTTGTCCTTGAATTTTTTCTTGATGCTCTTTACTTCCATGTCCTGCGTGCTTTTCGACGGGCGCATCTTGGCGGCGGCCCAAATGAGGCCGGTCAGCTCGTCGGCGGCGAACAGGACCTTTTCCATTTCATGCTCTGGTTCTACGTCGGAGCAGAGGCCGTAGCCGTGGCAGACGACGGAATGGATGAAGGCGTCGCTGGCTCCGATTTCCTTCAACAGCTCCGGCGCTTTTTGGCAGTGCTGGTCGGGATACTTTTCAAAATCTACGTCGTGGAGCAGGCCGACCAGGCCCCAGTATTCTTTTTCCTCGCCGTAGCCGAGCTCGTCGGCGTACCAGCGCATGACGCCTTCGACAGTCAGGGCGTGCAGGATGTGAAAGGGCTCTCCGTTGTATTTGCGGAGTAAGTGAAGGGCTTCTTCTCTGTTCATGGGATATCTTCCTCCTTAGATGACTGAATATGATGCAATCGCTGCAGGCGGCATATGCCGGCATGAGCCGGACGGCTTGCCTCAGCGAAAGACGACTTGGACGAGAAACATGTAAAAGGCCGTGCCGCCGCCAATGCTCAGAAACATGCTGCCGCGCCATTTGTGAAGGATGACGACCAGGGCGATGGCGACGAGCTCCGGCAGGGCGTGGTAGGACGTAAACACGGCGTCTTTCAGGCAATAGACGACGAGCAGGCCGATGGCCGCCGGCGGCAGCACCCGGCCTAAATAGGAGATGAAGGCCGGCGGATTGCCCTTGGAAAAGACGACGAAGGGAAGAAATCGGGTTATCATGGTTCCCAGGGCGACGGCGCCGATGGTGGCCAGCATTTCAAGGGGCGTCATAGTCATGGCTGTTCCTCCTTAGGCATATAGAATTTCTTTTTCCACAGCAGGCTCCAGGTAATCAGGAGCATCGCCGGGATGATGAACTGGCTGCCGCCGAAGATGACTAAGGCGAGAAGGGCGCAGCCCAGGCCGGTGACGGCGGAGCGCCGCGCTTCCCGGCGTTCCCACTGGCCGAGGAATAAGACGACGAACAGGGCGGTCATGACGAATTCGATGCCCGTCGTATCGAAGTGGACGTAGGCTCCCAGAAAGGCGCCTAAGGCCGTGCTGGCGACCCAGTACAGGTGGTTCAGTCCGGTGACGAAGAAGCGGAACCAGTCCGTATCGACGCCGGCCGGCGGTTCGACGGTGCAATTAATGGAAAAGGTTTCGTCGCACATGCCGAAGATGAGATACCATTTCTTCCAGCCGGCGCCGCTGTATTTTTCCAGCATAGCGATGCCGTAAAACAGATGGCGGGCGTTGACCATGAGGGTCAGCAGCAGGGCGTAGAGGGGGGAAAAGGTCGACAGCAGGAGCGATACGGCGACGAACTGCATCGCGCCGGCGTAGATGACGATGCTCATAGCGATGGGATAGAAGACGGAAAATCCCTTGCTGGTCATGAGAAATCCGTAGGACAGGCCGATAAACAGGAAGCCTATAAAAATCGGCAGCGTATAGGGCAGGGCGGCCTGAAAGGCCTTGCGTTTCATGAAAAATCAACTCCTTTTCTTGCGTGCTGCGAATAGATACGATATGATTAACATAAGACCAATATATCAGCATGGCGATAAATTTATTTTACAATTTGTCCAATATATTTGTCAATAGAGGAGAAATTTATGGAACTAGGAAATATAATTGCGTGGAACTTGAAAAAATTGCGCCAAGAGCGGAATTTGACCCAGGGCCAGCTGGCGAAGGCGGCCGGCGTCAGCAAGGCGATGGTATCGGAAATCGAAAAGGGCGGCAGCAATCCAACTATCAATACGCTGTGGAAGCTGGCGAAGGGCCTGAACGTGCCGTATACGCAGCTGATGGCCGAAATAGACGCCGACACGACGATCATCCGGAAGGAAGACGCGCCGATGCTGGACGGCGAGCAGGGCCATTACCGCATTTACAGCTATTTTAAAAATACGCCGACGCGAAACTTCGAGCTGTTTTACTGCGAGCTCGACGGAAATTCGTCGAACGAATCAATCGGCCATTTAGATACGTCGCAGGAGTACGTATATGTCATCGACGGGGAGCTGGAGCTGCAGGCCGGCGAGCAGACCTATTCCATTCAAGCCGGCGACGCCATCCTGTTCGATCCTTCGGTTCGCCATACGTACGCCAATCGGCAGCAGACATTGCTCCGCTTTCTCGTCGTAAACTACTATCCCGGCCGGTAATAGCCGCGTGGTATTGACAAGAGGCGAATTTCAGGTATACTTATATTAATTTTATAAATAAAGTCTATGAACGAAACGAGTACATATGCAGCGACAGGAGCAGCGAGCCGATGGCAGTGGGAGTTCGGCCCAGATCAGCCTATGGAATGGATTCGGGAGACGCGGCCTGAACGGCGACTAGTAGGGCCTGCCGGTGTATTTCCACCGATATCAAAGAAGCGTGTATCGCATAGGCCGTACATGTAGAGCTGGGCTGGAGACAGCCAATTTGGGTGGCACCGCGGAAACAGTAACATAAGCTTTTCGTCCCTGAACACAAGGGGATGAAAGGCTTTTTTTGTGCATATACATAGGAGGAAACCTAATGCTGGAGTTTAAGGATGTCTGTTTTAATTATGGAAACGGCGTGCCCGTATTAGAACATATTAATATACGAATCGGACCGGGCGAGTTCATCGGCCTGGGCGGCCGCAACGGCTGCGGCAAGACGACGGTGACGCGCCTGCTCATGGGATTGGAAAAGCCCGTATCGGGAGAAATCCTTCATGACGGCGCAGTCATCAATGACGACGACGCGTCGGCCCGCAGCCACTACATCGGCTACGTATTTCAGCGGCCTGAACGGCAGATGTTCCGCTCGACCGTCGAGGATGAAGTGGCCTACGGCCCGCAGCAGCTGGGCATGAGCCGGGACGAGGCGGCCGCGGCCGTCGCCGAGGCGTTGGCTATGACGGGACTGTCCCATTTGGCCAAGGCCTATCCGCCGAACCTCAACCGCGGCGAAAAGCAGCGCGTAGCCATCGCCTCGGCCATTGCCATGCACACGAGCTGCATCATCTTGGACGAACCGACGAGCGGGCAGGACAGCGCCGATAAGAAAATGCTCATGGAGCTGCTGACCGACCTGAATAAAAAGGGCATGACCATCCTCATCATTTCTCATGATATGGATATATTCGCCCAATACTGCCAGCGGGTTATCGTCATCGGCAACCATACGAAGGCCTTCGACGGCACGCCGCAGGAGCTGTTTACGCAGCGCAAGGACCTGTACGATTTGGGCTTGAGCCGCCCCGAGTCGGTGGCCCTGTCCATGGCCGTGCCGGGCATGAAATACTGCCGGTCGATGCAGGAATTTACGGAAGAAATGCTGCGGCGTATAGGAGGGAACCGATGATGAAGCGATTTGTACCGATTACGAAATTAATTGGCACCTTTGCCTTTTCCTTTTGGGCCTTGGTCATCAACACGACGGCCCCCCTCGTCGTCCTCGTGGCGGCGGAGCTGTTGCTGCTGGCGATGTGCGGCAGCCTGAGCCGCAATCTCAAGGCCGTATGCAGCCTGGCCGTCTTCGCCGTCTTTCTCGGGCTGGTCCAGCTCGTCGGCGGCGGTTCCCTCGAATCGGCGTATATCACGGGCCTGCGCATGATGGCCATGACCGTCGTATTCATCATCTTGCTGACGACGACGCGGCTGCAGGATTTGACGGCGGCTCTGGTCAAGCAGGTAAAAATTCCCTATGAATACGCCTTTATGTTTACGGCGGCCCTGCGCTTTGTCCCCGATTTTATCGCCGAAAGCAAGGCCGTTCAGGAGGCTCAGGCCTGCCGCGGCCTGTCTACGAAGGGCAACGTCGTCAAGAAGATGATCCACTATATGAGCGTCATCCAGCCGCTCATGCTCAAGTCTCTGGGACGGTCGGAAACGATGGCTTTAAGCCTGGAGCTGCGCGGCTTCGGCAGCAGCGAGCACAGCTTTATGAGCAACGTCCGGCCTAAGGGAAGGGATTACGCCGTCATGGCCGTCATGGCGGCGGTCAGTTGCGTTGTCGTGTACATGCGGCTTCATGGATTGGTATAAGGAGGAACAGGTATGAAACAAGTAGAAGATATTGCCGCGTTGGAATTTCACCACCGCCAGGGCGGACAGTTCCGCTGGATTACCATTACGACGCTCATGCTGGCCATCGGCACGATACTTCATCTCGTATCGCCCAGCGTCGGCGGCATTACGCCGAACTGGACGATCGCCACGTACTGCGTCGCCATCTGCCTGACCAAGCCCTCGTACCGGCAGGCCGTGGGCATCGGCCTCGTCGCCGCCCTAGTCAACGTGCTGACGTCGAAATCGGGATTTCCCTACGGCAACCTCATCAGCGAGCCCATGGGCGCCCTGACCTGTACGTTTATCGTAAAGAATCTGTCGTTTATAAAAATCAAAGGCCATTCGTGCCTTCCCGTGCTGACCGGCTTTGCCGCGACCTGTATGAGCGGCGGTATCTTCGTCACCATTTTGAAGATTGTCATGGGCCTGCCGAACAGCGTCTACTTCGCCGGCATGCTGCCCCTGGTCGTGGTTATCGGCCTGCTGAACGCCGTCGTCACGCCGGTCATGTATTTCCCGGCCCTGCGGCTGTTCGTGGCCCGGGGCATCCTCGATTCGCTGGAAGAGCAGGAAGTGGCTTCAGACCACAGCATGTACGACTTAAAGCCCTCTCAGGAGGGGCTCATTTCCATCGAGCATCTGACATACATCTACAATAAGCGGAAGCAGCCCGTCCTGGACGACGTTTCCATGGTGCTGCACAAGGGCGACTTCCTCGTCGTGACCGGCGAGAGCGGCAGCGGCAAGAGCTCCCTGTGCATGGCCATGACCGGCGCCATTCCCCATTATTTCGGCGGCGTCATGAAGGGCATGGTATACGTCGACGGCAAGGCTACGACCCAGACGACGATTTCCGATCTGGCCGGCCGCGTCGGCGCGATGCTCGACGACTACGACAGCCAGCTCGTCGCCATGACCGTAGAAGAAGAAATCGCTTTCAGCCTGGAAAATAAAGGCGTCGCGCCGGAAAAAATCGAAGCGGCCATTACGGAAGCCCTGGAAAAGGTCAGCATGACGCCGTACCGCCATCGTCCGCTCAGCAATTTGTCCGGCGGCCAGCGCCAGCGGCTGGTCATTGCCGGCGTATTGGCGACCAACCCGGATATCCTCGTGTTCGACGAACCGACATCGGCCCTCGATCCGGAAGGCACCCACGCCTTTTATGAGCTCATCCACGAACTCAACGTCAAGTACGGCCACACTATCGTGGTCATCGAGCATTCTCTGGAAGCGGCACTGCCGTACGCCAACCGGCTGGTGCTCCTCGACGAGGGGAAAATCGTCTGCGACGCCGACGTAGAAACGACGCTGCGCTATATGTACGACCACGACATATATAAATCGGCCATTCCTCAGGTATTCGCCTGCCAGCTCGATTTGGAAAAGGCGGGATGCACCTTCCCTGTTCCCTGGGTTTCGACGGAAGCGGCTGTGGATTCGCTGCGGCAGATGAAGATCTGAGAAAGGAAGAGCCTATGAAGTTGTTATGTTTGGGCGACAGCCTGACCTACGGCTATGACGTCGCCTGCGGCTGCCGCTGGACGACAAGACTGGCGAAGGAAAAGGGGATTTCCGTCTGCAACGAAGGCCTGTGCGGCGATACGACGGGCGGCATGCTGTACCGGGCCCAGCGCATGAAGCTGGACTCGTTCGACGCCTTCTTCTTTATGGGCGGCTCCAACGATATCCTCATGGATATTTCGCCGGACCGGATAAGACAAAACCTGGAAGCCGTCGCCTGTCTTTTTCAGCGTGAGAAAAAAGCTGTGTATGTCGGCGTGCCCATCCTGACCAAGGCGGAAAGCGCCCTGTTCGGCTGGCAGGGAAGACATGACGTAACCCGTCACAACGAAGCCCTGCGCAGCCACCGCCAATGGCTGCTGCAGCTGGCCCAACAATACCATTTCACTGCCGTCGACTTTTACGGCGCAATGCTGCAGGCAGAACAAGAAGGCCAGACGAACCTGTACGCCGACGGCGTTCACCCCAATGAAGCAGGCTATGCCGTCATGGCGCGGCAGGCCATTCAGATAATCCGCTGATATATGCAAATACCGCATGTTCCGAATCGTATGTACGGGAACATGCGGTATTTTTTTATAATTCTACGCGGCAAGGCATCGAGGTGTTGTTTTGAATGAAATACATCGTGTGTAAACGCTTTCGCAATTGAAACACAAATATCGTTGCCTTAGAGTAAATAAACCGGTACTATGTATGCGTTTACTATATGGTGAAATATATTGCAGAAGATATAAATATGAGATATAATGAGCTTGTTCATCAGCTTTTTAGTGTGAAACACACTGGGAAGTGTATCAGGAAATCAAGAGTATTTTTTGCTTTATTTGCGGTAGCGCTTTCATAAAATATCTATTGCGTTGCGGCCTATTCTATACTGACGAAAGGTGTGAAGGTGATGAAGACTGGATTAATTTTAGCGGGCGAACCGATGGGGCTCCTCATCGCGCAGAGCGAAGGCTCTCTGGACAGCGTCAGCGGCTATGACCTGGCCGTTGCCGGAGCGGAATTCAACGTAGCCGTAGGAGCGGCTCGTCTGGGCCATCGCGTTACGTACATGACGAAGTTGGGGAAGGATCCCTTCGGACAGCGCATTATTCACGTGCTGACGGCCAACGGCATCGGCAGCGAATTCGTGACGTGGAGCGACGACAAAAAAACGGGCTTTATGCTGAAAAGCCGCGTCAGCGAAGGCGACCCGGATATTTTCTATTTCCGCGCCGGTTCCGCCGCGTCGACCTTGTCTGTCGAAGACGTGGAAAAAATTCAGTTTTCCGAGTATACGCACCTTCATGTCACGGGAATTTTGCCGGCTTTGTCGGATTCGACGCGGGAAGCTGTCGACCTCATGTTCGATAAGGCCCGCGAAGCAGGACTGTTCATCAGCTTCGACCCCAACCTTCGCCCGCAGCTCTGGCCCAGCCAGGACGTCATGGTGCAGACGCTGAACCGGCTGGCCGCTAAGGCCGACATGGTTCTGCCCGGTACAGCTGAAGGCAAGATCCTCATGGGCAGCGATGATCCGAAGGAAATCAACGCATTTTATTTGCAGAACGGCGCGAAAGCCGTCGTGACAAAGTGCGGCGGCGACGGGGCCTTCGTTTCGACGAAAGACGAGGAATACATGGTTCCTGGCTTTAAGGTCGAAACCGTCGTCGATACGGTCGGCGCAGGCGACGGCTTTGCCGCCGGCGTCATTACGGCCCTCATGGAAGGTATGCCTCTGAAAGAAGCCGTCCGTCGCGGCACGGCAATCGGCGCCATTCAGGTCATGAGCCGCGGCGACAACGAAGGCCTGCCCTATCCGGAGCAGCTGAAGGCCTTTATGGAACGATAATACAACCACCATACAGAGCGCATGGACGCTGCCGGTACGATACGGCGCGGCCATGCGCTTTTCTCTTTTGGCAGGACGGACTGGGCGGACCTATGGTATAATATAAAAACAGCTGTGCTACATTCTTTTTATAGAAATCAGGTGAAACACATGGATTGGACATCGACTATATATGGTTCCTACGGGCCGTCTCTGCAGCGCGTCATGGATGAGCTGGTCGAACGCATTCAGGCTTACAGCGATGACATCAAGGAAAAAAGCGGCGAAGCGGCTTACGAGCATTTATTGTACCGCATCAAGTCGCCGGACAGCATGATGGAAAAATGCCTGCGCAAGGGCTTGCCGCAGACGGCATATTCTGCCTTGCATGATATTCACGACGCCATTGGTCTGCGTATCGTCTGCTGCTTTCTCGACGACATCTATAGGAATATTGAGTGCATCAAGGCGATATCAGGTGTCCGCGTCGTCGAAGAAAAGGATTACATCCAAAATGTGAAGCCCAACGGCTATCGCAGTTATCATATGATTATCGATATCGAGGCTCCTTATGAAGACGTAGAAGGAAATAATCCCGGCCATTTTTTTGCAGAAATCCAGCTGCGGACGATTGCCATGGATTCGTGGGCCAGTTTGGAGCACCAGATGAAATACAAGCACGATATTAAGAATCCCGAAATGATCGTCCGGGAATTGAAGCGCTGCGCCGACGAACTGGCGGCCTGCGACTTGTCCATGCAGACGATTCGGAATCTGATTCACGCAGACCATTAAAGGAGAGTATACGAAATGAAACTATTACTGGCAGAAGACGAAAAAGCCATGTCCATGGCCCTGGTCGCCGTGCTGGAGCATTCGGGATACGAAGTGGACGCCGTGTACGACGGCCTGTCTGCCGTGGAAAAAGGCCGCTCCGGCGCCTACGACTGCATGATATTCGATATCATGATGCCGAAGCTCGACGGCGTCAGCGCGCTGAAGGAGCTGCGCGGCAGCGGCGATACGACGCCGGTTATCATGCTGACGGCGAAGGCCGAAGTAGACGACAGGATTACGGGCCTCGACGCCGGCGCCGACGACTATCTGACGAAGCCCTTCGCCATGGGCGAGCTGCTGGCCCGCATCCGCTCCATGACGCGGCGCTCCGGCTCGACTTTTACGCCGTCGGCTCTTTCAGTCGGCGCCGTCGAGCTGGACGTAGAGGAACAGGAATTATCCTGCAAAAGCTCCATCCGCCTAGGCAATAAGGAAACGCGGCTCATGAAATTCTTTATGCTCAACGCCGGCAAGGAGCTGCCGACGGAGACGATTTTCACCCACGTCTGGAAGGACGAAGACGACGTGACGGAGGAAATCGTCTGGATATACGTGTCGTACCTGCGGGAAAAATTAGAAGCCATTCAGGCCGACATCCAGATTGCCGGGGAAAAGGGGAAGGCCTTTTCCCTGATTGTGAGAAACGAAGGAGAATAAGCGGGAGAGGTTCGGTGCATCGTCATGGACATGATCAAAAAGCTGCGGCGAAAGTTTATTTTAGTCGCGACAGTCGGCGTCGTCATCATCGTAGCCGGCGCGCTGGGGCTTATCAATACGATCAGCTACATGCGCATGGAAGCGCAGGTAGAGACGATCTTGTCGTATATTTCGCAAAACGGCGGCAAGGTGCCCCTGTATACGTCGCCGAAGGAAACGAGCTGGTTCGGTGAGACCGACTGGTCCCAGAATACGCCGGATTTTTCCTATCAGCTTCGGTATTTCAGCATCTTAGTCGACGACGAAGGCTATGCCCGCGACATCAATATCGCCAACATCGCCGCCTTTACGAAGGAGGAGGCGATACAATACGCCAGGACGACCGTCGCCAAGGGCCAGCCGCAAGGCTTTTTCGAAAAGAACAAGGCCAGCTACGGCTACATGATTACGCCCCAGCCTAACGGCGATTATCTCATCGTCATCATGGACTGCACCCGTGACGTCGCTGCCGTCAGGACCTTTATGCGCTATTCCCTGTGGTTCGGCGTGGGATGCATCATCCTGTACGTCGTCATCTTGGCCGCGCTGTGCAACTTGGCCATTAAACCGTTTATCCGCAATATGGAAAACCAAAAGCGGTTTATTACCAACGCCGGCCATGAGCTGAAGACGCCCATTGCCATCATATCGGCCAATACGGAAGCATTGGAGCTCATCAGCGGCAAGAGCCAGTGGACGGAAAATATCTTAAAGCAGGTGCAGCGTCTGTCCAAGCTCATCAACGACCTCATCATGCTGTCCAAAATGGACGAGCAGAAGCAGGAACTGGTCATGGAAGACGTAAACGTATCGGAACTCGCGGCGTCCGTCGCCGATTCGTTCCAGATGGTGGCCCAGGAGGCGGGAAAGACGATTTCCACGGAGATCGCGCCGGGCATCGTCGTCCGCTCCGACTCGAAGCGCCTCTATACCCTCGTCAATATCCTCATGGACAACGCCGTAAAATACTGCGACGACGGCGGCGCCATAGCTGTTTCGGTGACGACGGCGAAAAAGCAGAAAGGCGCTCTCGTGGCGATTTCCAATACCTACGCCGACGGAGCCAATATGGATTACTCTCACTTCTTCGAGCGCTTTTACCGCGGCGACGAGTCCCACAACAGCCAAAAAGCCGGCTACGGCATCGGCCTGTCCATGGCGGAGGAACTGGCCCAGCTTTTGAAGGGAAAGCTCGGCGTATCCTATAAGGACGGTGTGATTACCTTTACGATACGGCTTAATTCATAAAGTTAAAATAATAAAAAGCGCTGAGCGATATTATGTAATATGTTGGAGCTCGGCGCTTTTTTTGCAATAATTTATTAATGTAATTGTTGTAATTTTACAGGATTAATGATATGCTTAGAATAAATAATAATACGTGCTATGAGAGGAGGTAATATATATGAAGCGGTATGTGAATTGGCGGAGTGGTACGCCGGCAGTCTGCGCAAATTCATTTACGGGGGGGGGGGTATGAATATAAGCGTGTAATGCTTTCTGAACAGCAAATGACAACGGGATACGTATGCCCTGATATAGAACACCTGGTAAGGCAGCATGGCCGTATGCTGTCTTTTTTTGCGTTTCCGTAATAGGCAGGGTGCATGAAATCTGATAGTTGAATTTGCGTAATCAGGAGGTAAGGCTATGAAAAAAGAAGTGAAATATAAGGTGTTGTTGTGTCTGTTGGCTGGAAGCGTGTTGTCGGCTAATACGGCCTTGGCGGCGGAGTATAAGGTTCCATTTTTTGGCAGTAATGATGATCTTGGAGTATATGATGATATTAAGACTAATGAAGGCAGAGAATATATTTATGATGTCGGCGAAAATGCAGTATTGAAGGTTTCTGCTAATGGTACAACTGGTGACTATTCTAAAAATGCATATGGAATAATTATTGTTTCAGGTACCAATCCAGATTGGACGAATGCAGCAAATACGGATAAGATTGCCGTTTTAGACAGTTTAAATATTAATGTAACTGGTAATGGTGGAAATTCTGCTGCTGGTATTGCTATTCAGGGTAGTGATGTATCAAACAAAACTATAGACCGTAGTAAAGGCGGTGACATTATCGTTAGGGAAATAGATACTGTTTCTGATGGAAATGCTTATGGTGTAGCAGTAAAAGGAAGCAATAATAAAATTTTGATAGGCAACAGTAAATTAGATATATCTGCAACAGGAGAATCTTCATATGTATCTGGCTTAGCAGTTGAAGGCAACAATAATGAGATTGTTATGGGAAACGGATATATAAAAGCTACTGCTAATACTTTTGCTGATGAAAATACTAATTACGCAGAAGTTTATTCAACAGGTATTAAATCTTGGGATACCAGCAGAGTTGTTGCTGGAGATGTAGATATAGAAATATCGGCTATAGGTAATGAATTTACATCAGTGACTTTAGTAAATGGTGTTGACGCAGGGTTTGGAGAATCAACAGTTACAATAGGTAATGGCAATGTAATTGCAACAGCTGTAAATACAGGTAATGGTGCAAGTTATGCAAATGCTATTTATGCTGCTGACGGTGCAACTGTAACAAAGGGTAATGGCAATGTAATTGCCAAAGCAGAAGGTGCTGGTAATATAGAAGCCAGAGGTATATTTGCTAATAATGGTACTGTTAATGTGGGAGTTGCTGATATTAAAGCAGAAACCACTGGCGGCGATAGTGATAGTAAATCAATAGGTTTACTTGGACAGAATGACGGTGAAATTAATTTTGCTGGCGGTAGCATAACTGCTGTTGCTGATGATGAAGATGCTTATGTAGCAGCAATTTCTGCTGAAGATGATTCTGTTATAAATGTAAATCAGGGTACTAATAACAGGATTGTAATAAATGGAAATGTTGATAATTTTGGATCTGGAGCAATCAATTTAAACCTTAATACAGTTGATTCTGTTTTAACTGGAAGCATTGAGGACGAGAATGGAACTTTAAATTTGGAAAATGATGCCAGTTGGAGTGCTACTGGATATAGCGAAGTTAATAAACTTACTATGAATCAGGGAAATATTTATGTTGATACTCCTAGCAATATAGGCGATATTACTATTAATAAGTATTCTGGAGTGGGTAATGTCATTTTTAAAGCTGATAATACGGATGAAGATGGTATAGTAAATATAAATACTAGTTCGTTTATAATTAGTAATGCTATAGAAAATTCTTTTATTAATGTTGGCGTATCTAATGCTTCTATTAATACTTTAGATTTTAATAAAGCAAAAGAAAATTTGAATACATTAGCAGGAAAAGTATATTATGATGGAGATAAGAATAACCTAAATGGTAAAGTTATAATTAAAGAAGGCCTTATTACTCCGGAAGTAAGCGGCGATTTGTTATTTGATACGACTAACAATAATAGGGGCTATGTAACTAATATCACTGGAGGCAATCGGGTAACGAAGACCATGGACGCCATGAAGCACATTGCCGAAACGGCTATCGTCGCATGGCGGCAGGAAGACAGCACCTTGAGCCAGCGTCTCGGCGATCTGCGCGAGAGCGACGGCGGACAGGGGATCTGGGTCCGCATGAGCCGCGGCGAATTTAATTACGACAGCCAGTATGAAAACCAGTATAATTTCTTCCAGCTTGGATATGACTGGGCTCGTGGAAACTGGCATTACGGCGCGGCAGTGAGCCATAACGACGGCGAAACGACGTATGCCCAGGGCATGGGCGAAAACCGCAGCACCTCCCTGAGCCTGTACGGCACATGGCTGGGCCGCAATGGACACTATGCCGACATCGTGCTGAAACAGGGACGATTGAGCAACGATTTTGACATTTACACCGAAGCAGGCCATACGCACGGCGACTACGACATGTGGGGAACGAGCCTCAGCGGCGAATATGGCCGGAAAATTGATCTCAAAGACGGCTGGTACGTCACGCCGCAGGCTCAGATGACCCTTATGCGCATCGGCGGAGAAGATTTTACGACGAATAACGGGATTCACGTCCGTCAGGACAGCCTGGAAAGCGCTGTAGGTCGCGTAGGGTTTGAAGTGGGCAAAGCCTTTGACAAAAAAGGCAGCATATATGCTAAAGCCAGCTTGCTGCATGACTTCGCCGGCAGCGCCGACACGTATTTAAGTCTGAAGGGATTGAGCAACAGCTACAGTCAGGACATTGGCGATACGTGGTGGGAAGCTGGCCTTGGGTTTAATTATAAAGTGAACGACAGCAGCTATCTATATGCCGACGTAGTGAAAACCTTCGGCGGAGATGTAGAAACGCCGTGGCAGTGGAATGTCGGCATGCGGTGGGCCTTTGTCTGATTTGAAAAACTTCTGAGGCTGCTAAACCACCTCTTTGACTTCTAGCTGAGCTATCAGGTTGATCGTATGCAAGGACTCAACATATTAGGAAAAAATCCCTTGCAAAATGCGTTTCCCTATGCTATAATACTCCTTGTCAAACACACATGGGGGTATAGCTCAGCTGGGAGAGCGCTTGAATGGCATTCAAGAGGTCAGCGGTTCGATCCCGCTTATCTCCACCAGAAAAAAGAGGTTTCACTGTTTTTGAAAACGGTGAAACCTCTTTTGCGATATGGGAAAAAATAGGATGGTTTTATGTGCGGCATTTTGTGAAGTTCGATGTATGGAGCAATCAATATGAAACAGAAGATTCACGGCAACGTATTGACTCCCTGCATTGGTGCTGATATACTACAAATAGGTAACGATATGAGTAAAATGTGCTGTAAAAAACACCCTGGGAAGCGGCAACTTCCCAGGGTGTCTTGCTATGTGCTGGTTACTCTGTTAACGGTATCTATCCAGCCACTTACAAATGCAGGCGGCAACTACATTTGCTCCGACAGATACAAAAAACGATATGAGTAAATCGTACATGCTGCTTATCCCCTTTCCGTTACCGGTATAGGGAGAGTAACGCCAATATTATATCATGACCGGCGCATAAAACATATCCGTCAAGATGACGGGCGAGCCCTTGCAGCGAAAGAGGGGTGCTCCTTTTCTGTCCTTTTATTGCAGGAAATAAGGCGAATATGGCGCGGTTATGTGATTTTATCGCAAGCGACAACGCCGTGAGTGAAGGCTTTGCTTCCGTCGGCTGCCGAAGATCCTTGACACGCTGGCCGTAATGATGTTTGGGCCTAAGGCCATGTAATGTGTTGGCGGTCGGAAATTCGGATACCAAAGCAACAGCAGGGCACCGCCTGGTATTGCGAATGCGAACGAATAGAAATATTCGCGGCGATGTATTGACGCCCGGCATTGGTGCTGATATACTAAAGGTGAACCGTAAAGGCATGGAAACACAACGAACCCCACAAGGTCTAGGCCACCTTGTGGGGTTCTGGCGTTCTTTACGGTGAACGCTGCACCTAGGCTAGTTGCTTATCTCACGCAAAAGCACGTCTAACCATTTGCATAGGTAGTAGGCCACTACACTAGCCGCGACGGCTTCCAAAAATCGTAAAGGCATTGAAACACTCCCCCTTTCCGTTGCCGGTATGGGGTAAGCAACGCCACTATTATACCATGACCGGCGCATAAAACATACCTGTCAAGATGACGGGCGAGCTCTTGCAGCGAAAGAGGGCTGCTCCTTTTCTGCCCTTTTTTGCAGAAAGGACGCTGATATGGCGGCTATGCGGCGCGGTATCATATATTTCTGATGCATAGGATTCACTGGAATGACGACGGTGAGTCCTATTTTTTTTGCGGTATGTTTTGTATAGATTTATTTGCGGCAGGATGTATAAACGATGTCGAGTATAAAATGTTATAAGATATCTGTACGTCATATATAAATAGTAATTCAGAAAAGTAATTTAAAATATGATGAGTTCATAATGTTCACAATAAATTATTTAAGTGATATACTGGGTTTAAGCATAATTCAATCGTCGCTGCGGCGGGTTGGCAAGGGTTATTTGCTGCAGCCAGGGCAGCTTGCAGGGACTGCTGCTGGAGATGGGAGCGTGATGCGGGATTTTGCGTACGTAAGGTTTGTTCTGATAGACGAGACAGGAGGGACGCTTATGGATTTGAAATTAGCTTTAAAGATTGACGATTTGGATAACGTGGCGACTATTTTTGCCGAAGGTATTCAGAAGGGAATGGACGTCGAAGTGCGCGATAAAAAAGGGAACGCCGAAATTATACGGGTAAACGACGATATTCCTTATGGTCATAAGATTGCCTTGAAGGAGCTGCATCGGGGCGATTTCATCATGAAGTACGGCGAATGCATCGGGACGGCCAGCTGTGATATTGCAAAGGGCGATTACGTGCACGTCCACAACTTAGAAGCGCGCCGCGGCAGAGGAGATATTGCAGGGAGGTAATGAGTATGAGCAAGTATACATTTCAGGGCTATCGCCGCGCCGACGGCAAAGTAGGGGCACGCAATCTGGTCGCCGTCATTCCCAGCGTCATCTGCGCCAACGACGTAGGACAAGCGATTTGCCGGCAGGTTCAGGGAACGATCGGGTATTTTCATCATCAGGGCTGTTGTCAGCTGCCCATAGACTTAAAGCGCGTAACCGACGTGTTGTCCAACTTGGGACAAAGCCCGAACGTCGGCGCGGCCTTAATCGTCAGCCTCGGCTGCGAAGGGACGGATCACGAGCGGATGGTAGAGGAAATCCGGGCCTGCGGAAAGCCTGTCGACATCATCCGGATTCAGGAACTGGGCGGCACGTCGCGGGCCATTCAGGCCGGTATCGATGCGGCTCAGCGGATGGTTATGGAGATTTCCAGCTGCCAGCGGGAAGAAGTCGACGCCTCGGAAATCATGATGTCCATCAAGTGCGGCGCTTCCGACGCGACGTCGGGCCTGGCTTCCAATGCCGTCATCGGCTATGTGGCCGATAAGCTGGTTGACCTCGGCGGGACGGTCATCTTCGGCGAAACGACGGAATTCATCGGCGGCGAACATATCCTGGCAAACCGCGCCGTCGGCGGGCCCGACGGTCCCGTAGGGCAAAAGATTTTCGACATCGTAAACCGCATGGAAGAACGGGCTAAATCAGTGGGCGAAGACATGCGGGGCGGCCAGCCGACGCCGGGAAATATTGCCGGCGGCCTGTCCAGCATAGAAGAAAAGAGCCTGGGGGCTATCGTAAAATCGGGGCACCGTCCCATTCAGGGCGTGCTGGAGTACTGCGACCGCGCCGATGGCCTGAAGGGCTTGTGGATTAAAGACGCGCCGGGCCGGGAGCCGGAAATTCTGACCGGCATGGCCTGTACGGGCGCGCAGGTCATGATGTTTTCTACGGGCCGGGGCGCGCCGCAGGGCTTCCCGTCCATGCCGGTCATCAAGATCTGCGGCAATCCCAATACGTACGAACGGATGCAGCACGATATGGATTTGAATGCCGGACGCATCCTGCTGGGGCAGAGCCACATCGAAGAAATCGGCGAAGAAGCCTTCAAGCTGCTGCTGGAGGTACTGTCGGGCCGGATGACGAAAAATGAAGCTTTAGGGTACTTTGGTTCTATGGATATTTTCTGCGTAGGGCCGGTTATTTAGTATAGATATATCGTACTGCATGGAAAGAAAAATCCCTGACCTGTCTGCTGAATGCGGATGAGTCAGGGATTTTTTTACTGCGCCTTGCTGTCCGGCGCGAGGCTGTTGATCATGGCAATGTATTTTTCGTTCGAGACTAAAGGGGCTTCAAGCTGCCGAACTGTTTCAGCCGAAAGCTGCCCCGTTTTGCCGTATTCTATGCCGGCTTCGTGAAGGCGGGCGAATAATGCCTTTTTCAGCGGCTCAATTTCCGGAGCTGATGCGTCCAGCAGGGCCGTTTCACAGATGCAGGCCATGGCCGGATGCTTTAAGTATATCTGCATCAGCGTTTTTACGGCGGCAAAATTATCGGGATAATAAGGGTATCCGCCGCCGACGATGACGACGTGCTTCTTCGCCGTCAGGTCGAAGGTGCGTTCGTGTTCTACATACGTCTTGCCTTGGGTCATGTTGATTTTCAAAAAGGCGATGGTTCTGTCCCATATGGCCTTTAAGGAGGCGGGGAGGCCGTGGCAGTGGAGAGGGAAGCTCCAGACGATGACGTCGCTTTCCTTCATGGCGGCCAATATATCGTTCATGTCGTCATCCTGGATGATGCACTGGCCGTCTTGGCGAAACCAGCACGACAGGTCGCCCTGGCAGTATTTGACGTGCTTGTCGTACGATGAAATGTATTGGATATGTCCCGGTTCTGTCTGGCACAGGCCGCTGAGAAAGGCCTTCGTCATATCCAAGGTCGTGCTGTGCGCCTTAGGGCTTCCGTTTAATACGAGGATGTTCATTGCTGCATTACTCCTTTCGCTAAATACTCCAGTACGCGCGATGCCGACGTTCTGAGGGTCTGTACCTGGTCTGGGGAAACGTGAAGATCTGTTTTGGGAATTACATATCGGCGCAGGACTGTATCCGATGCAGCGACGATGTTTTCCGGCTGCAGCAGCGGTTCGAGTTCCTGCAAGCCGGGAAACTCTTTGCCCTGGCTCCAGTCGTGGCGGTTATAAGGGCAGGCGTCCTGACAGGCGTCGCAGCCGCATAGCCAGGTCGTAAACTGGTCTGCCGTCAGGTGCGGCGGAACGGCGCCTTGCCCAAAGGTCGTCCAAAAGGACGTGCAGGACAGGGGATTCATCGTATACGGCGCGGACAAGGCCTTTGTCCGGCAAGCCTTTTGGCAGAGCGTACAGCTGTCGGCGCAGGGGCGCAGCCGGCATTCATGCGTGTACTCGCAGAGCTGATCGATGAGATAGCCTTCCAGCTCGTAATAGGAGCCCTTTTCCCCGTAGAAGAAATTGTTTTTTCTGAAAATTCCCAGGCCTGCGGCGACGGCTGCGTAGCGTAGCGGTATGATGCGGGCCGGAGCGTTCGTTTCTCCGCCTTCGAAGCGAAGGCCCTGCTCGGCCAGCCAAGCTTCAAAGCGCAGCTTCTGCCGGTGGGCTTCGCAGTCCGGCACCGTATCGGGAGACAGGAGGAAGGCCTTGCCGTACAGTCCCTGCAGCGAGAGGGGATAGCGGTACGCTCCTAACCATGTGATGCAGACGACGACCGATTTTGCCCACGGATATAGCTTCCTGACTGCCGCCAGATGTTCTATATCCTGGTAAACGGGCCGGCTTTGGGGAACGGCTTCTTCCCGTTCCTGCAGGCGCTTCTTATAGCCGTCCAGGGCCGATATGGGAATGATTCCGCAGTTATCAAATCCGCAGGACAGGGCTGTTTCGTAGATGGCTTGGGCAAGAGCAGAACGACTCATAATATCACCTCTTATATAGAATGAATTTTGCGGTATTCCTGGTACGTGCCGATGAGCTGGGCTTCCAGATTGTTTATGTATATAGAATCTTTGCTGATGCGGTATCGCAGCAGTTCGCCTTCGTAGATAGAAAACAGGCGGTCGGCCAGAGTGGATGAATGGGACGAAGGGATTCCCGACTGCTCCAGCACGCGGCGAAACAAGGCGGCGACATTTTCTAAGGCAGCGGCGTAGCGCGGCGAGATGTCGGGTTCAGCGAAGGCGATTTCCATGCCGACGACGGCGAAGGGACAGCCGTAATGCCTTCCGTCGGCGGCGTCCTCCAGCATGCGGGAGGAAAACTGGCGGACAAATTCCTCCCACTGCGTATCCTGGGACAGTTCCTGAAGCCACTCGAAAATGACTTGCTGGTAATAGGAAATCACTGCGGCGGCAAGCTCTTTTTTCGTCTTGAAATAGAAATAAAAGGAACCCTTTGTCATCTCTGACTCTTGAAGAATTTTATTGATTCCCGTCGCGTTGTAGCCGTCATGCCAAAAGAGGCGGGCCGCGCATTCGATTAAATGGTGTTTAGACTGGTCGCCTTTTTTCATTCCTTCACCTTCCTTCGCAATGTATCTGATACTAGAATAGACCGATTGGTTTATTTTGTCAATACTGACACACAAAGAGGCTGCATGATCCAAAAGAAGGATTATGCAGCCTCTTGCCTTTGGCAGCTATATATTGTTTTTACGAATTCTCTTCATAGGAACGGAAGGGCGCGTTTTTCGGCGGATATGTTTCCGGCTTGATATACAGCCCCATTTCCCGCTGCTCGTGGGACAATTCGATATATAAGGCGATCATCATCAAAATGACGATAAAGGAAAAGGGGAAGGCCGCGATGATCATGGCGTTTTGCAGTGCCGCTAGCCCGCCGATAGTCAGGAGCAGCCCGGCGATGAGGGACACCAAGAGGCCCCAGACGATTTTTACGCTGTCGTGCGGCACGAGGCTGCCTTTTTCAGACAGCATGGACAACACAAAGGTGGCGGAATCAGCTGACGTGATGAAAAAGATAAACAGCAGCAATACGGTTATCACCGAGAGGGCCGTACTGGCCGGGTAGGCCTGGAGTATGCCGAATAATACCTGCTCTGACGGCATCTGGGCGATCTGCGGATAAACCGCATAGGTTTCGCTGGCAAGGATTCCGAATACGGAAAACCAGAGAAAGCTGAAAAGCGTCGGGATAAGCAGTACGCAGGTCAGGAATTCGCGGATTGTCCGGCCCTTCGAAATGCGGGCGATAAACATGCCGACAAAGGGCGACCACGAAAGCCACCAGGCCCAGTAGAAAATCGTCCACTGTTCAATCCATTCTTGCCGGACGGCGTTGAAGGCGCCGGTGCGGAAGCTCATGCGGACAAAATTTTGCAGATACGAGCCTAACGTGTCTACTAAGGTGTTTAAAATCTGTACTGTCGGTCCTAAGAATAAGGCCGCGGAGACTAAAAAGACGGCCAGGGCGATATTGATGTTTGACAATATGCGTACACCCTTATCTACGCCGGAGACGGCAGAAAGGAGAAACAGTATCGTAGCAGCCGCGATGATACCGAGCTGCAGCTGCAGTGTGTTGGGGACCTGGACGAGATACTGCAGGCCGCTGCCGATCTGCGCCGCTCCAAATCCTAAGGTCGTGGCGACGCCTAAGGCTGTCGTGATAATACAGACGTAGTCTACCAATTTTCCGGGAAACCGTTCCATTGTCCGGCCAAATAACGGCTTTAAGGTCATCGACAGGAGGCTCGGTTCCTTTTTGCGGAATTTAAAATAGGCCAGCGCTAAAGCGACGACAGCATAAATCGCCCAGGCGTGAATGCCCCAGTGGAAGAAGGTGTAGCGCAGGGCATCGGCCAGCGCTTCCTGGCTTCCCGGTTCGGCCTGAGGCGTGGCAACGGCGAAATGAGACAAGGGCTCCGCCGCGCCGAAAAAGACGAGTCCAATGCCCATGCCGGCAGAAAAGAGCATGGCCAGCCAGGACAGCCGCGAATATTCCGGTTTAGAGCCGGGGTTTCCTAAGCGGATGCGGCCCATAGGCGTAAGTATAAAAAATAGACAGAGTACTACGATGGCCGATACTAACAGCAAATAGTACCAGCCGAAATGACTGATGATCGAGTAGCTCAGGTGATTGGTCAGAGTTTGCAGCGGCCCGGGCAGGGCGGCAGATGCCAATGCCATCAGAACGACCGTACCGGCAGCCGATAAAAATACGCCTGTCGGGGTATAGCGGCGGCGTATGCTGGAATATGCTTGTTTTAGTTCTTTCATATAAAACCTCCTTTTGTGGATAAAAAAAGTATTATATATAAAGTATACTACAAAAGTAATAATAAAACAAAGGCAAGACGTTCATTTATGTATTACATATATGCAAATGCAGGGTAATTCGCATTGAAAACGGGCATATATCTACCTTAATTTTGATATTTTTTGTATAATAGTTAGTAATAAAACCGTGCTGGTTTCATATGAAATGCGTATAGACGAAGGGATGATGGACATGGGCGAATGGCGGGATGTGTTTGATATTAAACGGGACAGCGCGCCGGTGGAAGAGATTGCGGCGCGGATCGACGCCGATTCTACAGTGAAGGGGGCGAATCTGGTTATTTTAATCATGGCGATTTTTATCGCCTCCGTAGGCCTCAACATGAACAGCGTGGCCGTTATCATCGGGGCCATGCTCATTTCGCCGCTCATGGGCGGCATCGTGGCGACGGGGTATGGCATGGCGACGTACGACATGCATTTTATTAAAAAGTCGTTGGTAAAATTGAGCTTTCAGGTTGTCTTCGCCTTGCTCACCGCGGCCGTGTACTTTTCGCTGACGCCCATTACGACGCCGTCGCCGGAAATGCTGGCCCGCACGGCGCCGACGGCCTGGGACGTCATCATTGCCCTGTGCGGCGGGATTGCCGGGGCTATCGGCAATACGCGGCAGGAGAAGAGCAACATCATTCCCGGCGTGGCGATTGCGACGGCGCTCATGCCGCCGCTGTGTACGGCGGGCTACGGGATTGCCGCCCATTCTTTTCATTTCTTTGGCGGCGCGTTGTACCTCTTTTTTATTAACTGCTTTTTCATTACCTTTTCCAGTTTCCTCATTTTTAAAATCCTGCGGGTGCCCGTGTGCGGAGGCGTGTCGGAAGTGCATTTTCGCTATCAGCGATGGTTTCTCATCGTCTGCGGCTTGGTCGTGACGGTTCCCAGCCTGTACATGGCTTATGTCACGGCGAATGAAAATATCCGTGATTCGCAGGTCAAATCGTTTATTTCACAGGACATGGATCTCGAGGCGTCGAGCGTCGTCGCTTATGAGCTGGATCACGGCGTGCTGACCGTCGACGTCATCGGTGCTCCTTTAGATGATCAGGAAATAGAGCGGCTGCAAGCATCGCTGCATCAGTATGGACAGCTGCGGCAGACGACGCTGAAGGTCGTGCAGGGGCCGGCGTCGCAGCTCAATCAGGAACAGGTGCAGGAAATCATCAACGCCCGCCTGGCCAACGAGCTGAAAAACGACAGCGGCAAATCCTATAAGGAGCTGGCGAATCAGTATTATGGCTCGTACAAGCGCGACGCGGCGGACCAGAATCTCCTGCGCAGCCTGAACCGTCAGGCTCCTGTTTTATTCCCGGCAGTACAGCAAATCAGCGGCGGCACGCTGAGCTCCTTCGACGGAGCAGAGGAAGCGGAAGGCCGTCAATGGCTGGCCTATATCGTCGTCAGCCGCCAGCTCACGGCCGACGAAGCCGGGCGGCTGCAGCAGTGGATACAGACGCAGGCCGACATGCCGGTCGTCGTCACTATTCAATTACAGGATACGCCGAGCCAATTTTACGGCAACGGCATCGACTGGAATCCATAGCAGGAATGATGCAAAAGCCCTGCCGTATCGGGATGGTACGGCAGGGCTTTTGCGCGTATGGAAGCGGAATCGGACTGGTCCTCAGTCCTGGTCAGGCTGAGACGCCTGCAGGCAGTGTTCGAGCCATTCGAGGTAGTGGCGGCATTCCGGCGCAATGGAAATGCCTTTCAGGTGAATCCAGCCGACAGTCAGGGTATTGGCCGTGTGAAGCGGAATGGAGCAAATCCCGTCGCAGCAGATTCCCTGGGGCAGACGGCAGGACCCTAAGGCGTAGGCGTCGGTGTTTTTTATGATCGTAAACATCGTGTTCCTGTCGGTTACCTGAATTTCCTTTTCAGACCGTATATCGGGGAGCAGCTCTTCTGACAGGTAATTGTTCGTATTTTCCCTCTTCATCTTTACGTGGGGGTACGAGACGAGGTCCTTCAGGGATACCGATGCGGACTGTGCCAGAGGATGGGTGGAACGGACGTACAGGCAGGGGGAGACCGTTTTCAGGCTGGTGAAGTCTAAATTGCGCTTCGTAAACACGGCGTGATTATAGGCCGTCGTGCGCGGCGACATGAGCAGGACGCCTATCTGGCTTTGCTGTTCTGCGACCTGGCGGATGACTTCTCCCGTGCGGCCTTCGTGGAGCGACAGAGAGTAGGCGTCGCCGCTTAGCGTCTGGAGATAGCTGGTAAAGGAGTCGGCGGCGAAGATATCGTAGTGGGCGGCAATGGTCAGATGGGGCTTATCCTGCCTGCCGGCGCTGCGGTCGAAGTAGGTCTGCAGGCGGCTGGTCTGCTCGATAATCGAGCGGGCGAAGCGCAGGAAATCGAGGCCCTGGGCAGTGAAGGATACGCCGCGGTGATTGCGGTTCAAGATGGTAATATGGAACTCTTCTTCTAGTTCCTTGACGGCCATGCTCAGGCTGGGCTGGGAAATAGACAAGGATTGAGCGGCTGACGAGATGGAATTGTGTTTAGATAACTCGATTACATATTTAAGTTGCTGTAATGTCATACGATACCTCCGTGCTTTATATAGAGAAACTATGGAATTGGCAACGACGAAGACATGGGCCGGCAAAACGCCGGTTTTTCGGGCTGTTAAAAGGCAGAAAGGCGAGGGTGACGCTAAGGGTATAAAAAAATTTTTGCTGACATTTGGGAGAAAAATCAGAAATATATAAATTTTTATTTATTTTTTAAATGTTTTCTTGATTTGATAATGATTACTGGTTAAATCTCATAAAAACGGCAATAGAATAATAAAATAGCATATTATAAATGCATATCATACATATAAGGCCGGGGTTAATGTTTTATGGAAAATATCGGTTATTTCCGATAAATTTGTCGGCTTGATATAAGATAAAACTATGACTAAGGAATGCGTTCTATATATTTTACAGCCTATGCAATCCATGTTATACTTTAGACAACAAATAAAACGTTTGAGTAGAAGGTTATACCACTATTATAGCTTTAAATTTTACGGCAGGCAATATACGGACTGGAATGGCTTATAGGAATTTCGTATATAAAACACAGCCGGAAATTTAAATATACAATATGCGGCACTTGCTTGAAAAAATGCTTGCAACACGCATAACAACGTACTGTAAGGAGTTACGATGGGGGAAGCAGCTAATCGTGTGGGGACGATGGCTAGTAAGTTTCGCTTAGCTCGAAAGAATGCGAGCGGCTATCATTTTACTGCGGTTTCTGTATTCATTTAGGAGGTTATGCACAATGAACTCATCGGCAGCGCTTGCGCGGCAGGCAGGGATGACGGACGTAGAATGGAAAGCGGCCGTTAAGTTTGACAGCACGGACTGGGGCTGGGTTATTATGAGTATCGGCATGGCAATCGGCGCCGGTATCGTATTCCTTCCCGTACAGGTCGGTCTTGTCGGTATCTGGGTGTATCTGTTTTCGGCGATTATCGCATATCCGGCTATTTATCTCTTGCAGCGCTTATTTATCAACACGTTGGCCGATTCGCCGCGGTGCGAAGATTACCCCAGCGTCATCAGCGGATATTTGGGGAAAAACTGGGGCTTCCTTCTCGGTATTCTCTATTTCCTCAGCATTTTGATCTGCGTGTTTATGTATTCGACGGCTCTGACGAATGACAGCGCGTCGTTCCTGTATTCCTTCGGCGTGACCGATACGCTGCTGTCGGACAGCCCCTTCTACGGCCTGGCTATCATCTGCGTCATGGTTGCCTTGGCGTCGCGGGGCGAACAGCTGCTGTTCCGCATGTCTACGCTCATGGTTTTGACCAAGCTCCTCGTCGTCATTTGCCTCGGAGGCATCATGGTTCAGCATTGGAATATCGCCAACATCGGCGTATTCCCCGACTTGGGATTTCTGATTAAGAATACCATCGCCATGCTGCCGGTTACGCTGACGTCGATTTTGTTCCTGCCCAGCATCAGCCCGATGGTTATTTCCTACCGTTCTCATCACAAGTCTATCTACGTAGCGCGGTATAAAGCGATGCGGGCTATGAAGATTGCCTTCAGCGTCCTGTTCATTACGATTTTCTCTTACGCCATGTCCTTCAACCTGGCCATGGGCCATGAACAGGCTGTAGAAGCCTACTCTCAGAATATTTCCGCTCTGGCTATCGTAGCCAGAGGGTTTGACGGCAGCGCCGTTAAGATTTTCAGCCTGATTTTGAACATCTTCTCCGTCATGACGGCCTTCTTCAGCGTATTCCTTGGCTTCCGCGAAGCCTGCGGCGGCATTGCCCTGAACATCCTGCGCCGCGTGATGCCGGAAGAACGGATTAACAAGTCGATGGTAAAAACGGGTATCCTCGTCTTTGCCGTAGCCGTTGCCTGGGGCGCTATCGTCCTCAACGCGCCGGTTCTCAAGCTGTTAACCCTTCTCGGACCTATCTTCGGCTTGATCGGCTGTCTGATTCCGGCCTACCTGGTGTACAAGGTCAATTCCCTGCACAAATATAAGGGCATTACGCTGGCCCTTATCATCTTCGCCGGCGTGCTCTTAGTCGTATCGCCTTTCCTGGCCTTCTTCTAATCGGATTACCTAAGCCATACATAGCTTTCAGCGCATCTCTCTTTGCATTCCCTCCAACGAAGAGAGATGCGTTTTTTTGCGCTATAATGTATTATCTTAATTACGTAAAACGATTGTTTTAAAATCTAAAGAGATAAATTCTTGACAGATTAGTTTTTTTGATATATCATACAAATCAACAAACGAACATAGCCCATGAAAACCAGTGAGGCGGAAGTAAAAACGATGTCGTGCACGTACAGAGAGCCGGGGTGCTGAGAAGCCGGCCGAACGCAGCTCGTTAAATGGACCGCTGAGGGCGCAGTCAAAGGCTTTAGCCGAGTATTCTGCGACGTGGAGGCATACGTCAGTTGCCGGGAATGTGATGGCATTCCGTCGAGAGTAGGAGTCATATCCTAAAGCAAGGTGGCACCGCGGAGAAACTATATCCGTCCTTGACAAGTTGTAGACTTTGTCATGGGCGGATTTTTTTATAGGAGGAAACAGCGATGCTGTCATTAGCAGAGGTAAAGGCCTACGGCCCCCAATATAAAACCGTGCCGGTGAGCCGGTGCATGTACGCCGATATCCGGACGCCTGTCGAGGTAATGCGGATTTTAAAAACCGTGAGCTCCCAGTGCTACTTGCTGGAGAGCATGGAGGACTCCAAGCGGTGGGGCCGGTACACGTTTTTAGGATATGATCCCCAGATGGAGCTGGCCTGCAAGGACGGGACGGTTCACATCCGGGCCGGCACGGACATAGAGGTTCAAACGGAGGACCCGGCGTCCTTCCTGCGGCAGGTCTTAGCAGACAACGCGGCGCCCCGCATAGACGGCCTTCCGCCCTTTACCGGCGGCCTTGTCGGATACGTCGCCTACGACTATATCCAGTACGCCGAGCCGTCGCTGCATCTGGAGGCTGACGACGATGAAGATATACTGGATTTCGACTTGTTTCTGTTCGATAAGGTCATCGTCTTCGACCATTTGAAGCAGACCATCTTCTTGATTGCCAACGTACGGCTTGACGGAGCGGACGAGCATTATCAAAAGGCGCTGCTGGAGCTGGAGCAGATGGAGCGGCTCATCCGCCGCGGCAAAGGGGCCGACATCGCTCCTCTGCGGCTGCAAAGCCCCTTCCAGCCCATGTTTTCCCGCGAGGAATACTGCCGCATGGTAGAGGCGGGAAAGCACTATATACGCGAAGGCGATATCTTCCAGGTCGTCTTATCCAATCGGATGGAGGCGGAAGCCGACGGCAGCCTCTTCGACGTATACCGCGTCCTGCGGACGACGAACCCGTCGCCGTACATGTTTTATTTGTCGGGAAAGGATCTGGAAATTGCCGGCTCTTCTCCGGAAACGCTGATAAAGCTCCATAACGGATCGCTCTTTACCTTTCCCCTGGCGGGGACGCGGCCCAGAGGCGTGTCGGACGAAGAAGACGCGGCGCTGGAGCAGGAGCTCCTGCACAACGAAAAGGAATTGGCGGAGCATAACATGCTCGTCGATTTGGGGCGAAACGACCTGGGGCGCGTCAGCGAATTCGGCTCCGTCCATGTCGAGTCGTACTTAGACGTCCTGCGGTTTTCCCACGTCATGCATTTGGGGTCTACGGTAAAGGGGACGATTTGCAAAGATAAGACGGCTGTCGACGCCGTAGGAGCAGTCCTGCCGGCGGGGACGCTGTCGGGAGCCCCGAAGATCCGGGCTTGTCAGATTATCGACGAGCTGGAAGGGAAAAAGCGGGGCGTGTACGGCGGCGCTGTCGGGTATATTGATTTTACGGGCAACATGGATATGTGCATCGGCATTCGCCTGGCTTACAAGAAAGGCCGGCGCCTGTTCGTCCGGTCCGGAGCGGGCATCGTAGCCGACAGCGAGCCCGAACGGGAATATCAGGAATGTCTCAATAAAATTCAGGCCGTGGTCATGGCGATCCGGCAGGCCGACGGAGGGATAGACGATGATTGTGCTTATTGATAATTACGACAGCTTTTCCTACAATCTCTACCAGCTGCTGGGACAGTTCGACCGCCGGATTACCGTCGTGCGGAACGACGAGACGACGGTCCAGGCCATTGAAGCCATGCATCCCGACCACCTAGTCATCTCACCGGGGCCGGGGCGGCCGGCCGAGGCGGGCATCTGTGAAGAAGCTATTCGGCATTTTGCCGGCAAGGTACCTATCTTAGGCGTGTGCCTAGGCCATCAGGCCATTTGCGAAGCTTTCGGCGGGGAAATTACATACGCCGAACGGCTCATGCACGGCAAGCAGTCCGTGGCGCATATCTGCAGACCGTCGCCGCTGTTCCGGGATGTGCCGCCGGCTATCGACGTTGGCCGCTATCATTCGCTGGCGGCGAAGAGGGGAACGCTGCCGGACGAATTGGAAATATTGGCTGAGACAGACGAAAAGGAAATCATGGCCGTCGGCCATCGAAAGTATCCTATATACGGGCTGCAGTTTCATCCGGAGTCCATCCTGACGCCGGAAGGTCCGATTATGATTCGGAATTTTTTACAGCTATCGGCGTAGAAGATCTATGCAGAGGGGGATGTCATCATGATACGAGAAGCAACGGTAAAACTGATACAGAAAATAGATTTGACCATGGAAGAAACGATGGCCGTCATCAACGAGATTATGAGCGGCGAAACGACGCCGGTTCAGACGGCGGCCTTCTTGACGGCACTGCAGGCCAAGGGGACGACGATCGATGAGATCACGGCCTGCGCCAAGGCGATGCGGACCCATGCCCTGCCCGTAGACGGCTGCGACGGCGTATTGGAAATCGTCGGAACCGGCGGCGATAAGTCGGGATCGTTCAATATTTCCACGACGTCGGGCTTTGTCTGCGCCGCCGGCGGCTGCAAGGTGGCGAAGCACGGCAACCGGGCGGCTACGTCCAAGAGCGGCGCCGCCGACGTACTGGAAGCCCTGGGAGCGAACATCTGCATGGAACCGAAACGGTGCGCCGAGCTGCTCCGCAGCGTAGGGTTCTGCTTCCTCTTTGCCCAGCACTATCACAAGGCTATGAAGTACGTCGGTCCGGTCCGCAAAGAACTGAGCGTTCCGACGGTGTTCAATATCCTGGGGCCCCTTACGAATCCGGCCCATGCAGATCACCAAATCCTCGGCGTGTACGACGAAAGCCTGGTAGAGCCGCTGGCCCACGCCCTGCACGGTCTGGGCGTCAAAAAGGGAATGGCCGTGTACGGACTGGACCGGATGGATGAAATATCGGCGTCGGCGCCGACAAAAATCTGCGAATTCGACGGCGATACCTTTAAGACCTACGTCATCGAGCCGGAACAGTTCGGGCTGCAGCGCGGCGCAAAGTCGGATATCGTCGGCGGCACGCCGGCGGAAAACGCCGCGATTACCCGCAGCGTTCTGAGCGGGGAAAAAGGCACGCGGCGGACGGCCGTCGTCCTCAATGCCGGAGCCGGCTTGTACGTTGCCGGAAAGGCATCGACCTTTGAAGGCGGCGTTCGGCTGGCAGAAGAGCTCATCGACAGCGGCAAAGCGATCCAGACCTTGGATGCCTTTATTGCCCAGAGCCACATCGCTTAGGAGGACGTCATGATATTAGATACGATTGCCGCCGCCGTCGCCAGACGGCTGGCGGAAGATATACGGCAAATTTCGCGGGACGAGATGCGGCAGATGGCCCTGGATGCGCCGGCGGCAGAGGGATTTCCCTTCGAGCAGGCCCTCAAACGGCCGGGCATGTCGGCTATCTGCGAAGTCAAGAGGGCGTCGCCGTCGAAAGGCGTCATTGCAGAGGAGTTTCCCTACGTGGACATTGCCAGGGAATATGAACAAGCCGGCGCGGCGGCCATATCCGTCCTGACGGAGCGGGATTATTTTCAGGGCAGCTGCCGGTATTTGCAGGAAATCGCCGCGGCGGTACAAACGCCGCTGCTGCGCAAGGATTTCATCATCGACGAATACCAGGTGTACGAAGCGCGGCGCAGCGGCGCCTCGGCCATACTTCTCATCTGCGCACTGCTGGATGACGAACAGCTGGACAAGCTGTTTCGGCGGGCCGACTCGCTGGGATTATCGGCCTTGGTGGAAGCGCATGACGAAGACGAAGTGCGGCGGGCCGTCGCTGTCGGCGCGCGTATCATCGGCGTCAATAACCGCAACCTGAAGGACTTTTCCGTATCCCTGGACACGAGCTGCCGCCTGCGGCCTCTCGTTCCGAAGGACGTCCTCTTCGTAGCGGAAAGCGGCATACGCTGCCGCGCCGACATAGACCGCCTGCGCGAGGCCGGAGCCGACGCCGTTCTCATCGGCGAAACGCTCATGCGCAGCGCCGATAAGAAAGCAGCCCTAGCAGAGCTGACGGGAGAACGTCATGGTTAAGATCAAGCTGTGCGGCTTGACGCGGCGCTGCGATATCGATTGGGTTAATGAACTGCTGCCGGACTACGTCGGCTTTGTTTTCGCCGGCAGCAGCCGCCGCGTGACAGACGAGCAGGCGGCGCAGCTGCGGAAGCTGCTGCGGGAAGATATCCCGGCCGTAGGCGTATTCGTCGACGAGCCTATAGACCACGTTGCGGCGCTGGTACGGCAAGGAGTCATCCAGCTGGTACAGCTCCACGGTGCAGAGGACGAGGCCTATATCCGGGAGCTGCGCCGGGCCGTATCGGTGCCGGTCATTCAGGCTTTTTCCGTCCGCTCGCCCGAGGATATACAGGCCGCAAGCCGGAGCTCGGCAGACTTCGTCCTCCTGGACCAGGGGGCTGGCGGCACGGGGCGGGCCTTCGACTGGTCGCTGGCTGCGGCCCTGGACAGGCCCTATTTTCTGGCCGGCGGGCTGCACCCGGGCAACGCCGCGGCGGCAGCCGAGCTTCGCCCCTACGCCGTAGACGTGAGCAGCGGCATAGAGACGGATGGCGTAAAAGACAGACAGAAGATGATAGCATTCGTAAAGCGAATAAGACATACTTTTTAGGAGGTACATCATGAGCAATGGAAGATTCGGACTCTTTGGAGGACAATACATACCGGAAACGCTGATGAACGAGATTCATCGTTTGGAAAAGGCCTATGCCTTTTATAAGCAGGACGAGGAGTTTCAGCGGGAATTAAAGGACCTGCTGGATAATTACGCCAACAGGCCGTCGCTGCTGTATTACGCCGGCAAGATGACTGAGGATTTGGGCGGTGCGAAGATTTATTTGAAACGGGAAGACCTGAATCATACGGGAGCCCATAAGATCAACAACGCCCTGGGCCAATGCCTGCTGGCCAAGAAGATGGGCAAGACGCGGGTTATCGCTGAAACGGGGGCGGGCCAGCACGGCGTGGCGACGGCGACGGCCGCGGCTTTTATGGGCTTGGAATGCGAAGTCTTTATGGGCGAAGAAGATACGATACGGCAGGCTCTGAACGTATACCGTATGGAACTGCTGGGCGCAAAGGTCCACGCCGTCACTACGGGGACGAAGGTCCTCAAGGATGCGGTCAACGAGGCGATGCGCGAATGGGTCAGCCGCGTAGATGATACGCATTACGTCATCGGTTCGACTATGGGCCCCCATCCCTTCCCGATGATGGTCCGCGATTTCCAGTCCGTCATCAGCCAGGAAGCGCGGGAGCAGATTTTAGAACGGGAAGGAAAGCTTCCGGCAGCCGTGCTGGCCTGCGTCGGCGGCGGCAGCAACGCCATGGGTATGTTTTACCATTTCATCGGCGACGAATCGGTACGGCTCATCGGCTGCGAGGCTGCCGGCAAGGGCATCGACACGAAATTCCACGCCGCGACGATTTCCAAAGGCAGCGTCGGTATCTTCCACGGCATGAAATCGATTTTCTGTCAGAATGACCAGGGGCAGATCGACGAAGTATATTCCATTTCCGCCGGCCTCGACTATCCGGGCATCGGGCCGGAACACGCCCATCTGTACGAAAGCGGCCGGGCCCAGTACGTTCCTGTAAAGGACGACGAAGCCGTCGAAGCCTTTGAATATTTGGCTCGAACGGAAGGCATCATCTGCGCTATTGAAAGTGCCCATGCCGTGTACCACGCGATGCAGCTGGCGCCGAAGATGAATAAAGACGACGTGATGCTCGTCTGCTTGTCAGGCCGCGGCGATAAGGACGTAGCGGCGATTGCCAGATATAAAGGGAGGGACATCCATGAGTAAGATTAAAAACGCATTTAAAGACGGCAAGGCTTTTATTGGATTTTTGACGGCAGGAGATCCGTCGATAGAAAAGAGCTGCGAATATATTTTGACAATGGAACGGGCCGGCGCGGATTTGGTGGAAATCGGCATTCCCTTTTCCGATCCCATCGCCGAAGGCGTCGTCATCCAGGAGGCCAATATCCGGGCCCTGTCAGTCAACACGCGGCTGGAAGACGTATTCCGCCTCGTCGAAATGGTACGGCAGCAGTCCCGGATTCCGCTGGTATTTTTGACCTATGCCAATCCGATTTTTAATTACGGAAAGGGCGCCTTCTTTGCAAAATGCGCCGAAACGGGCGTTGACGGCGTCATCGTTCCCGACGTGCCCTTTGAGGAACGGAGCGAATTTGCCGACGAGGCGGCGCAGTACGGCGTCGACATCATCGCCATGATCGCGCCGACATCGAAGGAGCGGATTAAGGAAATCGCCGCCGTCGGCCAGGGCTTTTTGTACATCGTGTCGTCTCTGGGCGTTACAGGGACGCGCAGCGAGATCACGACGGATTTGAAGGAAATCATCGACGTGGCGAAAAGCGTGACCGACGTACCCTGTGCAGTTGGCTTCGGCATCAATACGGCTGAGCAGGCCGAACAGATCGCCGCCGTTGCCGACGGCGTCATCGTCGGCAGTGCCATCGTCAAGATCATCGGCAAGTACGGAACAGAAGCGGGCCCCCATATTTACGAATACGTCAAGGCCATGAAAAAAGCCGTCCAGCAGGCGGAAGTGTAATAAAAGCTGTTGGCAGTAAAACAACGATGTTGCTGCCAACAGCTTTTTTGCGTTTGGAATGCCGGACAGGCAGTCTTTTTTAGTCAAAGCTGTGATGGAAAATATTTACTGTTTAATTATGATAATTTACATTGACATATAACGACAAATATTATACCATAGTTATCAAATATTAATACTTGCTTGTTTTGCTCTAATATTGCTGTGTTAGAGTCTATTCACGAAGGGAAATAATTATCATGAACAGAATAAAGAAATCCTTAGCAGTTTTTATTGCATCGTTTCAGGCCGCGACGGTTTTAGCCGCCAACATATACGATCCCAGCATGAATAATACAATCAGCGCCCAGACGCGGACAAGCTCTATAGTTGGTATGGATAATACGGTAAACAAGGCGGGAACGCAGTCGGAATCCGATACGTCCATCGTCAACAACGCGGCAATATTCGGCAGGAACAACCATATAGAATTTCAGGGAAACATATCGATAGACCAGGCGACGGCCGTCGGTACGTCTAATTCGATCCAAGGAACAAACGATACGGCCGTAGGATTGAATAATACTATGTTGGGAAGCAATGGCCTAGCTGTCGGGGGGAGGAATACTATCCAGGTTGGGATGAATGAGTCTGTTGCGCTCGGTTGGGAGAATACTGTCGGCGGCGGACAAGCTGTGGCTATTGGAGCGCACAGCGCGGCTAAGGCCGGCTGGTCCGTGTCCCTTGGGGCGTATGCAAATGCATTGGGAGCGAGTTCTATCGCTATCGGGCCGCAAACAAAATCAGACGGACAATCATCTGTTGCGATTGGGTTGAAAGCCAACGCGACGAAGGGATTTGGCGTCGCCATAGGCGGTCACAATACCTTCGCCGGCTCGAAGGCGAATTCCATCGGTTATGCCGCCAACGCGTCAGGAGACGACAGCGTTGCTTTCGGCACAAACAGCGCAGCCCTTTCCCGCGGCAGCGTCGCTCTCGGCGCGTGGAGCGTCTCCGACCGGAACAGCGAATTGTTCGGTTACGATCCGTCTGTAAATGCTATAACGACGAAACGGGACGGCGCATGGAAAGCGACGTGGAGCGCCGTTTCCATTGGCGACGGTACGAAAGGCCAGACGCGTCAGCTTACGAATTTGGCGGCCGGCACAGCCGATACGGATGCGGTGAACGTAGCGCAGCTCAAAGCTGCTCGCGTAGAAATTAACGCCGGCGACAACATTACGGTGACGAAGCGCTATGGTACTGACGGACATGCTATTTACAGTATTAGCGGCTTAGGCGGCAGCAAGATTATTGGGGGAGATAACATATCTGTTGCCGAAAGTGAACGTGTTCAGGAAGCATCTAAGGCGACGAAAGATGGAGTCGTTTCTGATAACGGCCGGACGTCAGAAATGAGTTACGTCGTCAGTTCAAACGGCGGCGTTCCTGAAAAAGTCGTCGTTGCTTCAACAGATGAGCACATTACCGTTTCCGCTCTCGAAGCAATGCAGGATGATAAAAAGGTGACGACGTACAATTTGGCTCTCAAGACGGGCGGAACCGTAAACGAGGGTAATGAGGGCCTCGTGACGGGGCGTACTGTATACGGCGAAACGCGCGTAAGCCGTGATGGAAACTACGTGAAAACGGACCGTACAGCCGGTGAAAACCTGTCTGCTCTGGATAGGCAGATTCGGCTCAATACCGACGATATCTCTCATATGAGAAATCAAGTATCGACGCTGAATTTCGAAGTCAACCGGCTGGATAACCGGATCGACCGCGTCGGCGCCGGCGCAGCCGCTCTGGCAGGACTTCATCCGCTGGAGTTTGACCGAGACGATAAGTGGAATTTTGCCGCTGGATACGGTCATTATCGCGGGGCCGACGCAGTCGCATTGGGAGCCTTTTACTGGCCTGACGAAGGGACGATGGTGTCCGTAGGAGGTTCCATGGGCGGCGGCGAAACGATGCTGAACGTCGGTATCAGTATGAAGTTCGGTAAGAGCAGTCCCTATAGCGGGTATTCTAAAGCTGATCTTATACGGACGATTGAAGAGCAAAACGGCAATATCAATCGCATAAGTCAGGAAAACGAGGCGTTGAAGCGACAAATGCAAGATGTGCTGGAACAGCTGTCTGCCTTGCAGCGTCTCAAGGCATAATAGAGACAGCGTAAAATAATTGTGGGAAAACTTTAGTGTACAAAAGTTAAAGAATTATAACGTAACGGGAATGCTAGTGTCAGCACGTTGCTGTATGCTGTCTATAACGTAACTATAGTAGTAATATTAACAGATTAAGAGAACTATCAAAAATGGCCTGTCAAAAAAATTCCCATAACAACTTTACACTATCCATAATAGAAAAGGGACTTGCCAAACGACGGCGAGTCCCTTTTAAATGGATAAAATATCTATACGGCAACGAAGCGGCTATTGGCCGCTCCCATGATAAAGACCCGGTATACACGCGACATATGCGTACCGGGCCTTATGGTATAGGATTCATATTCATATGGTTTTTGGTTCTGGTATCTTTAACCTCGCTAAATACATACATTCGTCTCAAACTGTGGACTACTTTGATTTGCAAATCTGCAAGTATTCGAAAAGCTCGAAGAACTAAAATCCGACAAGTTAGTACTAACGAACATTGGCGAATCATCAAGCGAAATAAGTGGACAATATTTAGTTTTTAATAATCAACGCGATGAAAACGAGGTTTTCGCCGCCCTTGTTTTCGATGCTGTGACCCATTCCGTCCGACGTATAAGTGACATCTCCTGCTTTGACGGTTCGGACTGTGCCGTTGTCGTCGTACTCGCCTTCACCGGAAAGGATATAATAAGCCTCTGCGTTGCCATGATGAACATGATAGCCTAAGGAACATCCAGGTTCCAGAGTGACTCTCGCGAACATGTCATTCTTGCCCAGCAGCTGTTCCGCCGACAATAGGTGCTCTTTTACAAGATGCCCTTTGCCTCCAGACGCATGTTCAATAATCTCTGTGTTCACTGGACTCACCCCTTTCTAATGCTTCCGCATTTCTTACCTATATTATAGCATGGTATTTTAAATTTGTCATGAGGAAAAGTTAAAATTATTATACTTTTTTATCAATGTATAAGATATGTTAACGGCGGTTCATAGGAACTGGGCAGGAAGGGCCGGCGGTATGATATAATGAAGCCATGAGATTTTAATACAGGAGGCGGAGCAGATGACGAAGAGGGAAGAAAAGAAACGGCTGAGACGGCTGCTGCTGGAACAGATGCGGGCATTGCCGCCGGCATACTGCCGGAAGGCCGATGAGGCCATATACCGCCATGTAGTATCCTTGCCGGCCTATCAGGCGGCCCGTGTGATATGCGCCTATGTCGGCATGGCCCATGAAATTAATACAAAGCCTTTGATTGAACGCATGTTGGCCGACGGAAAACGGGTTGGCGTCCCCTTGTGCGTCGGCAAAGGCGTCATGGAGATGCGGGAAATCGGCGGATTGGACGAGCTGCAGGCCGGGACCTGGGGCATACTGGAGCCATCTCCGGATGCGCCGCTGCTGCAGCCCGATGAGATCGACCTGGGGCTGATTCCCTGCGTCAGCGGCAACGAAGCAGGACAGCGCCTGGGCTATGGCGGCGGATTTTACGACGCCTACTTAGCGAAGGCATCCTTTCTGCGGGTATTGCTATGCCGCAAAGCTGTGATGACCGCGTCGATTCCCATGGAGCCCCACGACGCCGCGATGGACATCGTCGTTTCCGAAGACGGGGCCGCGTATTGCCGCAGCCGTAAAAAAATTTGAAGAAGTTTCCCGTTAAAACGTTTTAGTATTTGACCAAATCCGTTGAATTTAAAAACATCTATTGTATTTGCCGTAAAAATACTTTATCATAAAACCATTACATCACTATTTACAGCACTTATGCAGAAAGAGGGATACATATGGAGTTAAAGAAACGAGTTGTCGGCGTCGTCGGCTTAGGCCACGTAGGCGCTCATGTCGCCTTTGTTTTGGGCATGATGGGCATTGCCGATGAAGTAAAAATCTGCGACTGCAACGCCCAGAAGGCTGAAAGCGAACGGCAGGATTTGATGGACGCCGTCATGTTCATGCCGCACCGCGTCACGTATACGATTGCGGATTACGCTGATTTGAAGGACTGCGACGTTATCGTCAACGCCGTCGGCGACATCAACTTGTGCGCTACGGGCAACCGCGACGACGAAATGGAATATACCGTGGCCCAGGTAGCCGACTACGTCCCCAAGGTCATGGCCGGCGGCTTCGACGGCATTTTCGTCAACATTACGAATCCCTGCGACGTCATTACCGACTTGATTGCCAAGAAGAGCGGCTTGCCGAAGGGCCGCGTGCTGGGTACCGGCACGGGATTGGATTCATCCCGCCTCATCAGCGCCATCGTACAGCAGACGGGTTTGGAACATCACTCCTTCACGGCCTACATGATGGGCGAACACGGCAACGCCCAGATGGTCCCCTGGTCTATCGTCAACTTCCGCGGCAAACCGCTGGCCGACTATGGCGATGATCCCCGCTTTGCCTTTGACCGGGAAGACATGAAAAAACGGGCTATCGGCGGCGGCTGGGTAACCTACAAGGGCAAGCACTGCACGGAATACGGCATCTGCTCGACGGCTGCGTCCATCGTCAAGGCGATTCTCCACGATGAAAAGAAAATCATGGCGGCCAGCGTCCCCTTGGACGGCGAGTACGGCGAAACAGGTATTTTCTGCGGCGTGCCTGCCGTCATCGGCATCCATGGCGTCGAACAGGTTATGGAATATAACCTGCCGGAAGACGAACTGCAGGAATTCAAGAGCTGCTGCCAGACGATCCGCAACAACATCGCTAAAGCCGCGGCTTTGCTGAAATAAGAATCTCCTGTGCATCGATGATGCACGGCATATAAAAAACGGGATGAAACCGGTATTACACCGGAATCATCCCGTTTTTACATTGCTGCATCGCGTGAGGCGCAGCGTTTTCGTTTTTACGCGTCGATTACCTTGCCCGGATTGAGGATGAGGTTGGGGTCCATGGCCCGCTTGATGGTCTTCATGATCTTCAGCTCGCCCTGGGGCGTAAATTGTTCCATATATTTCAGCTTTTTCGCGCCGATGCCGTGCTCGCCGGCCAATCTGCCGCCGACGCTGTAGGCGTAGGCGTAGACCTGCTGATGGAATTCTTCGACGTTTTTATTCCATTCTTCGTCGCTCATGTCCATCTTGCAGAGGACGATGTGCAGGTTGCCGTCGCCGATGTGGGCGTTGATTTTAACCTGGAAGGGATAGTTTTCGCCGATTTCCATGATTTTTTCGATGGTCGAAGCAATTTTATGGACGGGAACGACGACGTCGTCGGTGAGGAAGACCTTGCTGATCATTTCGCACGACGTCTGGACGTTGCGGCGCATGTTCCAGATGCGGTCGTCGGCTTCCAGTACTTCTACGGCTCCCGATTCTTCGCAAATCGTGCAGACCGTGTCCATCTTGGCGTCTAATTCGTCTTCGCGGAACGTTTCGACGGTGATGATGACGTAGATGCCGTCTTCGTAATGGGGCATGTCGGAATACTGGCAGTAGTCGGCCGTATCGCGGACGTAGGAGTTGTCCATGTATTCGACGCTCGTCGGGTCGACGCCGGCTTTCAGCAGCTTCGGCACCATGTACAGGGCCTTTTTCGGGTCTGTATAGATGGCCAGGACGTCGATGCGGTACGGCGGCAAGGGAATGAGCTTGACCGTGACCTTGGTGATAATGCCCAGGGTGCCTTCGCTGCCGATGATGAGCTGTTCCAGGTCGTAGCCGGTAGAGCATTTTTTCAGGATGCGGCCGCATTCGACGATGTCCCCTGTCGGCGTGACGATTTCCAGAGCGTAGACCTGGTCGCGCGTGACGCCGTAGCGGACGGCGCGGAGGCCGCCGGCGTTAGTGGCTAAGTTGCCGCCGATGAGGCAGCTTTCGGCGCTCGACGGGTCGCCGGCGTAGAGCAGGCCGACTTTTTTGGCTTCGTTCTGCATGTCGATCGTGCGGACGCCGGCTTCGACGGTCATGTACATGCCTTCTTCGTTCAGCTCGATGATTTTATTGAGCCGTTCCATAGACAAGACGAGGCCGCCGCAGACGGGAATGGCTCCGGCAGCCAGGCTGGTGCCGCCGCCGCGGACGGTAATCGGGAAGTCGTATTCGTTAGCCAGCTTTACGATCTGCGAGATTTCTTCGGCATTCGCCGGCAGGACCGCCGCTTCGGGGACGCGGAACATGGCCGGATTCGTTTCATAATCCGTCTGATACTGCAGGAGAATGTCCCGGTCGGTCTTGACGTATGACGGGCCCGTAATGGCCTTGAGTTTATCGATGATTTCAGGTGTTATCGGCTGATATGTTTTCAAAAAAATTCCCCCTTTGTGTCACTGATATTATTCTACCACGACGAGGGGGATTAGAAAACTAGAATTTCAGGTCAATGATAGCCGATACGCCGACGCCTTGAACACGGCTGAGATGAGTGATATCGACGGATTCAAGCGGAATAAGTGCTTTCGCCCGGGCGATGTTGTTGAAGCTGCCTTCGAGCTGGCCGACGGCCTTGACCTTATCGACCTGTGCCGTCGGGCCGACGACCTGGACGGCTCCGATATACTTGCCCGTGCCGATGCTGAGGACGGGTACGACCTTCGTCGCGTAGTCGGTGCCGACGCCGTTTTTCATGAGCAGCTTGTTGAGAAAATCGTTGATTTGGTCGCCGAATTTATCGACGAGGACTGTTACGCCGCCGACCTTCAGGATAGAACCGAGGCTGAAGGCCTGGGTGACGGCCGTGCCGCCGGCGGCCAGCAGGGATACGGTAAGCATAGCGGTGATTACTTGTTTTTTCATAAGGCAAAACCTCCTTGCAGATATTTTGTATGATAGATTTAATACGTCTATTATACGCGAAGACGGCCCGTCCGGCTATTTCTTTTTTCCGCGGGCCAGTGAAGCGAGGACTGAAAGCAGGCAGAGGACGGCGAACAGCGTGTAGGACTGGCGCAGGGCGGCGCGCACGGCGTCGGTGTATATGGCCGTCGCCGCCGTATGCTGGGACAGAATCAGCGTGACGACGGCCATGCTGGACGCCTGTCCGAGATTTCTGGCCAGGGCCAGCATGCTGGACGCGACGCCGTGATAGGCCGGCTTGACGGAGCTCATGATGGCGCTGTTGTTCGGCGCGCCGAACAAGGCAGACCCCGTCCCGATGAGGACGAGAAAGGCGGCGACTGCGGCGACGGACGGGTCGGGACAGATCGCGAAGCATGCCAGCCCCAGCGTCGTCAGGGCCAGGCCGGCCGTCGCGATCGGCATGGGGCCGTAGGCATCGGACAAGGCGCCGGCTTTCGGCGACAGCAGGGCCATGATGATGGGCTGGACGAGGAGTATCAGCCCCGAGACGGCCGGCGATAAGCCCGTCAGCACCTGAAGGTAGAGAGACAGCAGGAAGGACATGGCGTACGTTGCGCTGTATTGAATGAAAGCTGCCAGATTGGACATGGAAAAGGAGACGCTGCGGAAAATATACAGCGGCAGCAGGGGATGATAAGAACGGCTTTCGTGAAGGATAAAGGCCAGCAGCAGGAACAAGCCGGCCCATAAGGGGAGGTTCGTTTCGGCATAGGACGATATTCCCCAGAGAAAGAGCACGATGCCGGCAATGGATAAGGCCGAGCTCACGGCGTTGACGAAGGGAGCGCCGCTGGCGTACCATTCCTGACGCACCGGGCGGATGAACAGATAGGCTGCGAAAGCCATGACGGCTGACAGGAGAAATATAGAGCGCCAGCCTGCATATTCCGTCAGCAGGCCGCCTGCGACCGGTCCCAGGGACAGGCCCAGGTAGGTCAGGCCGACGCAGATTCCGAGAATGCGGCCCTGGCAATCCTCGTCTGTAGTTGCCAGCAGCAGGGGCATATAGGATACGTATACGGCTGACAAGGCGATGCCCTGCAAGGCCCGTATCGCGACGAGAACCGGCAGCGTCGCTGCCAGAGCAGCGGCAGCCGTCGTAAGGGCGAAGGCAAGGAGCGCCGCGGCATATGTTTTTCTGCGGCCATAGATATCGGATACCTTTCCCATCGGCAGCAGGCAGGCCGCTGTGGGGATCAGGAAGGCCGTGACGACCCAGCTCAGCTTATCCGGCGTCAGACCGAATTCATGGGACATGACGGGAATAGCGATGTTGACGGCTGTCGATAAAAAAGAGCCGGCAAAACTGATGATGCAGACGGAGTAAAAGATATGTTTTTCTATAGTCATAAAGGATCACCTCGCGAATGTGTTTCCCTTACCTGTATTATAGCAAAAAAGCCCCGACGGGAGCAGTCGTTTGTTTCAGGGCGCCATAGAGCGGACTTCATGTTTGTAAAATTTGCGGCCAGCCGTTACAATGATAGAAAAGGATGAAAGGAAACGACCAGAAACAATGGATAAAGAACATATATATTTTGAAAATTATGCCGATACATGGGACCGGGACCGCAAGGAAAATCCGGAAAAGCTGCAGTTTCTGCTGAATCTGGCAAGGATACGGGCCGGGGCGTCGGTGCTGGACGCAGGCTGCGGCACCGGCGTGCTGCTGCCGTATATAAGCCGGGCTGTCGGCGAAGGGGGAACGGTGACGGGCCTCGATTACTCCCGGCAAATGCTGGATAAGGCGAGGAAAAAATTTTCCGATTTGCCGGGCCTCTCGCTGGTAGAGGGCGACGTGCTGAAATACAACCTGCCGGAGCAGGCCTACGACGCCGTCGTCTGCCTGAATTTTTATCCTCATATCAGCAGCCGCAGCCGGGACTTTGTCAAAAAGATGCGGCGGTCCTTAAAGGACGGAGGCTCCCTGATCGTCATGCACGATATGGGACGGCAGCAGGTAAACCGCATTCACGATGACCGGGCAGACCGCCGGCTGCTGCCGCCTGCGGACATGCTGGCGGCAGATCTTGTCGGCGGGGGATTTACTCTTTCGGCTGCCGTCGACTGGGACGACTTGTATTTTGTCAGCGTGACGAAGGCCGACGAATTGTCTTACGATCCCTACGGCCGCGGCGGCGCTGCTGCTCCGGCCGGCGGCCCGCACCGCAGCCATACGCAGAAGAAGGCCGTCGTCAACCGCCTGGCCCGCGTCGGGGGCCATTTGGAGGCGATCAAGCGGATGGTCGAAGACGAGCGCGACTGCAGCGACGTGCTGGTCCAGCTGGCCGCCGTCGACTCGGCCGTCGTCAGCGTCAGCAAGGTCATCTTGAAGGATCACATCGACCACTGCCTGGCCGACGCCGTACGGGGAAACGATTTGGAATCTGTGGAAAAGCTCAAGAAGGCCATCAGTATTTTTGTGAAATAGGACGCTTCGCTATGCGCCGCCTTTTCCCGTATGGTATAATGAATTTATATGTACGAGCGTATATCGTAAAGGATGTGATACCATGCAATTTCGCGTGTTAGTGGGAGATATAACGAAATGGCCGGCCGACGCCATCGTCAATTCGGCCAGCTCCAGCCTGTTGGGCCTGAGCGGCGCCGTCGACAGGGCCGTCCATAAGGCCGGCGGCATTTCGCTGACAGCGGCGTGCCGTTCCCTGAAGGGCTGCCGCACAGGCGACGCTAAGATAACCTTTGGCTACAAGCTGCCTGCGAAATATGTGATTCATGCCGTAGGGCCTATCTGGGTCGGCGGCAAGCGCGGCGAAGAAGAAGAGTTGCTGTCCTGCTATCGGAAGAGCCTGAGTTTGGCTGAAGAAAAGGGAGCGCGTCATCTGGCCTTTACCTCAGTCAGCACGGAAGATAAGCGCTATCCCCGGCAGCGCGCCGCCGCGGCCGTCGTGCCGCTGCTCATGGAAGAGGGCGGAAGAATGGAACGCATCGATTTGGTCTGCACTGATGCGGATATGCAGGCTGTGTACACGCGGGCGGCCGTTCTCTTTTGGCTGCGTCATCTCAACGATGCCCATAAGGACGAATTAGCCGACATGATAGAAGAGGCGATGATTTCCCTGGTCATGCTGCAGGTGGAAACGGATAAACCCGATCCCATCGCCTTTGCCGAACAGGTGCGGTCCATGAAGCGGGTGCTGCGCCCCTTCCTGGATATGAGCCAGCCCCGCAGCATCGTCGATATTGAAAAGGCCGCCGATACGGTGATGCAGTCGTACCAGGAGCAGCCGGAAATCAAGAGCAGCTCCGGCTTGGAATCGCTGCTGCAGTCGTATTATTGAGCGGCGCAGAAACACTATAGGATAAGAGAGGATACATCATGGCAGTTGAAGACAATCAGCAGAAAGACAGAACGCACCGCTCCGAGCTGCAGCTCACGTGCCCGGCCTGCGGAGGCGTCGGCGCGTTTTCCACATGGGACTGCATTGACGGCGGGGAAAACGCCGAGCTGCGCCGGCGCGTGCTTCACGACGAAGGATTATTTTTTTATCAATGCCCCCATTGCCATAGCCGGATACATGTAGAAAGCCCCTGCTTGTACGTCGACAAGCATAAGAAATTTATGGTATGGCATATACCGGACCCGAAAATGCCTGTTACGTCGGAAGACGTGCGCTCCTTTTTAGGCGGCGATTCGTTCGCAGACTATCGCTGCCGGGCAGCGCTGACCTGGGGCGAATGGCGGGAAAAAATCATCGAAATAGAGAGCGGATATGACGACAGGCTGTATGAAATCATCAAATACGGCGCGTACCAGCTCGTTAAGGAAGGGGATCGGGAAAAGCTGCCTCTGGAGGCTTATCACATCGATTTGACCGAAGGCGGCGGCAGTGCGGACGTGTCCCTCGTTTTCCTGGAAAAGGACCGCAAGGGTATGGGATATGTATATGATATTACGCCGAAGGCGAAAGAAGTGACGGCGGATATTTTCCTGCCCCTGCTGGAGCGGATTCCCGCTATGAACGAAACGGGGCGGTTCGACCGCTTCAGCTATTCCTGGGCCCAGCAATTCATGTCCCAGGTTTTAAAAGCCGCGTCGTCGGGACAGGAGGCGTATAGCCAGCTCCTCGGATTTTGGGTGCAGACCCTCGGCAAGGAGCTGTTCCATGCGGAGATACAGCCGGCTGAATAAGGATATGATTGGCATAGGAAGCACGTGTTTTCGGCGGAAGCCCTGCCGGAGATACGTGCTTTTTGTTTACGGCTTGGAAAATTGACATATGATTTAATAAAAAATATAATAAGCATTATATTTAGAGGCTGCCGGCAGGCAGCAGAATATGTATTTTGATAAGGAAGTGGATGCAGCATGTTTTGTAAATGGCGGCGCATCATGGCAGTCAGCCTGTGCGCCTTGTTTTTAGCAGTCTGCTCCGGCGTAAGCGGGAGTGCGGCTCAGGCGGCGGTGCCGTCGACAGGAGCGGAAGCGGCCTGCATGATCGACGCCGATACGGGAAAAATATTGTACCAGGTCAACCCTACGAAATGGATGCACCCGGCGAGCACTACGAAAATCGTGACGCTCATCACAGCGTTGGACCAGAAAGAAGACGAGCTGGACCAGCCGCTGAAGATTTCCAGCTACGCGGCGAATACGGAGCCCTCTTCGCTGGGCATTGCGCCGGGAGACAAGCTGAGCGTACGGGAAGCGCTGCGCGGCATGATGGTCGTATCGGGGAATGACGCCGCCGTCGCCGTAGCGGAAACGCTGGGCGGGTCCGTAGCCGGATATGCCGATATGATGAATGCGGAAGCTGTGAAAATGGGGGCAAAGCACACGCATTTCGTCAATCCTCACGGCCTGACGGCGGCAAAGCACTACACGACGGCCGTCGATATGGCGAAGATGGCAGCCTACGGCATGAAGAAATTCCCGGAATTCCGCCGCATCGTAGGCCTTACGTCGTACGACGTGCAGTATCTGGACGGCCGGACGCCGAAGCACGTCACGACGACGAACCGCTTTTTGACCAGCGGGTATAAGGGCGCTGACGGCATCAAGACGGGCTTTACCAATGCGGCCGGCGATTGCCTGGTCGCGTCGGCGACTCGAAACGGCCGCACGCTCCTCGTCGTCCTGTTTAACGACGACAACCGCTGGGAAGACGCGCCGGCTATTCTCGATTACGGGTTCCGGCGCCTTCAGACAGGCAAATAAGTCTTTATATTCATCTGGCGCAGAGGGGGAATTTCAATGGCGCACATGTTGATTATTGGGGGAACGGGCACGGCGAGTGCCTGGGAAAAAGGCTTTTTTGAAAAGAAAGGATTCGACGTTGCCGCCGCGGCCGGCGGAAAAGACGGGCTGGCGGCGGCGAAGCAAGGAGGGGCCGACGTGATTCTAATTCATTCGCCCTTGCCGGACGGAGACAGCATAGGTCTGTGCTGTCAGATCCGCGCGGCCCAGAGCGTCCCGGTGTTTCTCGTCGCAGAAAGGGGTTGCGACGAAGAACAGATCAAGGCCTTGGAAGCCGGGGCGGACGACTACATTACGGCTCCCGTTTCGCCGGCCGTCATGGCGGCGCGCATCGAAGCGTGCTTGTCTATGCGCCGTCGGCTTCTGGAAGAACGGCGGACCGTCGGCGAAGATGCCGATATATGCGCCGGCGATTTAACGATATTTATTCGCCGCCGTCAGGCATTCCGCGGCCAGACGGAAATCCCGCTGACCGTTAAAGAATTCGATTTGCTGGTATTTTTAGCCGGCCATCCCAATCAGGTCTTTTCCAAGCAGGAGCTGTTTCAACAGGTTTGGCATCTCGACGCCAGCGGAGATTTGGCGACTGTGACGGTCCACATCAACCGGCTGAGGGACAAGCTGAATCAGGTATCGCCGGCCTTTACGGCCATAGAAACCGTATGGGGAAACGGCTACCGTTTTCAAACTGCATAAGCAATACGAAAAAGACCCTGTCTGAAACGGCTCAGACAGGGTCTTTTGTATCGTATAAAAGAATTGGAAAACCGTTAGAATTCCGTATCTTCCAGCAAGCTGACCTTGCCGAAGCGGGTTACGAGATCCTTTCGTTCCATTTTCCACTGCGACGACGCTATGCTGTACGTTGGGTCGTAGTTGGGCGACTGCATGTTGAGGATGCCGCAGATAAATTCATAGGCTAAATCATTGGTAAAGAACTTGTCTTTATTTTGTTTGATGGCTTCGACGACTTCGGGATTGCGGGCCTGATAGCCTTCCGATAAGTAGCAGAACATGGGGATGCGCAGCACCTTAAAGGAAATGTCGTCGGGCTGGCGGCCTTTATCGGGGTCGCTGCCGTGGTCAGAGAAGTAAATCATGGCGTCCAGATTGAGATTTTCCTTGGCGTATTCGAAAATCTGCGACAATACCCAGTCCGTATACAGGACGGTATTGTCGAAATCGGCCTGCTGATTTACCGTGCCGTCGTTAAATACCTGGAACTCCTTAGGATAGCGGTTGCGGTATTCAATGTGGCTGCCCATGAGATGGAGGACGACGAAGTTCTTTTCGTTCGGGTCGACGCGCTGCAGAAACTGCAGGAGCGCTCCGTCCATCGTCGACTGCTTCAATTCCTGGTCTACCCATTCGGAGACGTCGGCGGTCTTGGCGACGAGCGTGATGGGCGTGTCGGCGACGCCGATGGAGCCCTGGTTGCTGAACCAGTACGTCTTGTAGCCGGCCTTTTTCGCCATATCCAAAATAGAAATGGAAGAATTGAATTCCTTATTATTATAGAAATTGGCTTCCGTCAAGGCCCGTTCTAAAACAGGGACAGTGTACCAGACGCAGCTGTAAGCGTTGGAAAACAGCGTAAAGTCCGAGTCTTCCTTCATAGATGTCAGCCACGGCGTATTTTCTACGTGATTTGGGTTGAAGGCGTGCATAAGGGTCCGCGTTTCCGATTCGCCGATGACGACGACGACCGTATTGGGGTACTCGGCCGGATTTAGCTGGACTGCCTGCAGGGCGGCGAATTTGCCGTCGTGGTTTTCCGCATACAGGGCGGAGCGCTCCATGTAATCGTGCGTGTCGATAAAGGTGCGGATCGGGAAGGCCTGAGGAAAGATTTCTTCGCCCAGCGCGCCGACAGATGGGAAAATAATCAGCAGCGACAGCAAGGGGAGAATCTTTCGGTACACCGGCGTGCGGGGCAAGGTCTTCTGCGTGTAGTTAGCGAAGAGAAGTCCGCCGATTAAAAGCGCTACGAACAATACGATAAAGACGATGCGGCCAATGCCGAGGGAATGGAAGTATTCCAGCGTTTCCGCCGGCCCTGTTTGGAAAATGAGCAACGCCCCTGACGTGGTAATGCACGAGTGGTACAGGGCGAAGTACACCCACTGCAGGGCGATGACGAAGAAGGCCGCAAACTGCACGGCCGTCATGATAGCCGCGCTGATTTTGCGGTTTAAAAACTGCCGGGCTGCCATGTTCAGACAAAAGAGGATGGCGAATAGATACAGTCCGACGTAAATATCATACATATTATTTAAATACACTGTATTCTGCTGTATCAGCGTGATATAGCTCAGATAAGGCCCCGTCACGATCCAGCTGACGGCGATGAGGGCCGTCGGCACGACGGAAGCGATGCATAGATGACGCCAATACAGGGCCAGGGACAGGACGACAGCTCCTACGGCTGGAATCAGCCCGACCGTCATGTGATGTATATTATCAGGCCCCAGGCCGAGGGACACGAGAAACTGCCATTGATAGCACAAGGCGTAGATGACGAAAAACGTACATAGCAAGTAAACGAGCCTGCGTCTTGAAACGGCAGAAGAAAAATCCGCTTTCAACGAAGACAAGGACAGCCGCTGCGGTTTATTGGCGGGTTTTACCATGGAATGTCACCTTTCTGTAAATAATGTAAATACTATGTAAAAGCAGGTATCGACCTTATTATACATCAAAATACAGGCTTTACATAGTAGAGACAGCCGGGGAAATCGAGATTTTTTTCAGATTTAAGGCGACGTGAAGCTGCGGCAGGGCCCGTTGAGAAGCGAGACTGGACTTTTATTTCTTTGGCAAGATTTTCCCAACGGTGTAAGGCGCAGAATGTCCTGCGGCGGCAGGGGAGATTTGAAAAAAGAGGCCATGTTCTGCAAAAATTATAAAAAAAGTACTTGCCAAAAGAGCAGGAACATGATAGAATACTTTTTGTCGGAACGCGAGAGGTTCCGGTAAGTATGAAACGGCCCCGTGGTGTAGCGGTTTAACATGTCGCCCTGTCACGGCGAAGATCGTCGGTTCAAATCCGATCGGGGTCGCCATATTTTTTGCTCAGGTAGCTCAGTCGGTAGAGCAGGGGACTGAAAATCCCCGTGTCGGCGGTTCAATTCCGTCCCTGAGCACCAACAATTACACATGCGGTTGTGGCGGAATGGCAGACGCGCTACTTTGAGGGGGTAGTGAGCGAAAGCTCGTATGGGTTCAAGTCCCATCAACCGCACCAGGAAAAAGAGTTGTCGAGAAATTGACAGCTCTTTTTTTCGTAATATATATCATAAATACTCATGAGAAAGGGCGGGTGACAGCAGGATGATTATTGCAGCTTGCGTAGACAATGCCATGGGGATGGCTTTCAATCATCGCCGTCAAAGCCGGGATGCGTTTCTGATACGACGCCTGCTGCAGCGCGCGGCGGGCCGGACTGTATGGATACATCCGGACAGCGCTGTGTTGTTTGAAGCGCAGGCGGCGGGCAGCGTATGCGCCGCCGAGGATTTTCTGCAGAGGGCCGGCATCGGCGGCATTTGCTTCGTAGAAACGGCGGCCTTTTCCTCTCGGGCAGACGAGATGGAGGAAATATGGCTGTATCGCTGGAATCGAGCCTATCCGGGAGACGTATTTTTTCCTATTTCCCTGACGCAGGGATGGACGCTCGCAGAAAAAATGGATTTTCCGGGAAATTCCCATGCATGTATTACGGAGGAGATTTATAAAAAATGAAAAAATGTATATCCTTAATATTGACATTAGTTGCGGCACTGTGCCTGCTTTTATCGGGCTGCGGCGGAGCCGAAACTCAGAATCCGGCGCGGGCGAACGCTGTGTCGGCTGCCGCCTCGTTGGCTGATATACCGGCCTTTTCCGGCCAGCCGTACGTCGTCCTGCATGATAATAAGCCGGATTTTTCGGAAAGCGACTTTTCGGCGACGTCCTTTGAACGGTATAGCCCGCTGGATTCGCTGGGCCGCTGCGGCGCTGCATTCGCCAATATCGGCAGGGATATCATGCCGACGGAAAAGAGGGGCGCTATCGGGCAGGTGAAGCCTTCGGGCTGGCAGGTGGCGAAATACGACGGCGTCGACGGCAAATATTTGTATAACCGCTGCCATCTCATCGGCTATCAGCTGTCGGCGGAAAATGCAAATAAGCAAAACCTCATTACAGGTACCCGGTATATGAACGTACAGGGCATGCTTCCCTTTGAAAACATGGTAGCCGACTACGTAAAGGAAACGGGAAATCACGTACTGTATCGGGTGACGCCGGTCTTTCAGGGAAAGGAGCTCGTAGCTCGGGGCGTGCAGATCGAGGCGGAATCGGTTGAGGATAAGGGCACCGGTATTTGCTTTAACGTCTATTGCTATAATGTCCAGCCAGGCATCGTCATCGACTATGCGACGGGCCGGAGCCATGCGGAAGGCGGCGGTGGCGCGACGAAGCATGACGGAACAGTACCTGCTGACGCAGGCCAAAGGGATACGTACGTATTAAATACGAATTCTAAAAAATTTCACAAGCCCTCTTGCTCCGGTGCTAAGACCATAAAGAACCAGAATAAGGAAACCTATACCGGCTCGCGCGGTGATTTATTGTCTCGGGGATATTCGCCCTGCGGCAGCTGCAAGCCTTAGATATCTTTTGCAATGAAAGCCCCTGCCGGCAGCGGGCTTTCATTTTTTATATAGGCTGCTTCTCTTGCAGAATAATTCTATCTTTAGTATAGTGATGCTATACAATCTGTGCAGGAGGTAACTGGAGATGCCGTTTAAAATTATTTGCGGAGACATTACAAAGGTGCAGGCCGACGCCATCGTGAACGCGGCCAACGAGCGGCTGCTGATGGGCGGCGGCGTATGCGGCGCTATATTTCGGGCTGCCGGATATGCCGAGATGACGGAAGCCTGTCAGGAAATCGGCCGTTGCCCGACGGGGGAGGCCGTCATCACGCCGGCCTTTCATCTGCCGGCGCAGTACGTCATTCATACCGTAGGGCCTGTGTGGGAAGGCGGCGACCATGGCGAACGGGAATTACTGTATCAATGCTACGCCAAATCGCTGGCCCTTGCCGAATCCCGGGGCCTTCGGTCTATTGCCTTTCCGCTGATTTCATCGGGTATATTCGGCTATCCTCGGGAAGAGGCTCTTCAGGTCTGCGAGGAAGCTGTCGAAGATTTTTTGGCCGTTCATGAGATGGACGTATATTTAGTGCTGCTGTCGTGCGAAGGTATCGGCGAATTAGAATACTTATAACATATACTATGATGGGCAGCGGCGAAGGGAAAAGACAATCTCAGCAAAATAATTTTTTGCTGAGATTGTAAAAAATACTTGACGGCAAGGATTTTTGTGATATAATTATTTTCGTGCTAAGGAATGAAGTACAGCTTGCCGGAGTGGCGGAATGGCAGACGCACCTGACTCAAAATCAGGCGGGTAACACCGTGGGGGTTCAAGTCCCTTCTCCGGCACCAGATAAGAGAGCTTTTCTGATGAAGAAAGGCTCTCTTTTTGTATTTCCGGGCAAGAGAACAAGAGATTGTCTGTTTGGATTATGGTATATACGTTTAACGATATACGTAAGGATATACGGCGTGCCGTCAGGGCTTCGGACGGCGCCCTTTCTATTTTACGTCCTCTTTACAGGGCGCGTAAGAATTTTTTACAGCCCATTTTCTATTCTTATTTTTTACTATGTATGGTATAATAAACCAATATAGTACTTTTATTTTAGTACTCAGGAGGGAGTAGATTAGTATGAATGAAATCTTTACCAGACGCAGCGTTCGAAAATTTTTGCCGACTATGGTTGAAGATGAAAAGATAGAACTCTTGCTGCGCGCCGGCATGGCCGCCCCTTCCATGGGAAACCAACAGCCTTGGGAATTTTACGTCGTTCGTGATAAACGGGTGATTCAGGATTTATCCCGCTGCAGCCCCTACGCCGGCTGCGCGGCAAATGCGCCTGCGGCTATCGTCGTTTGCAGCCGTGATACAAACCAGCGCTTCCCGGCCTTCGTCAACCTCGATTTAAGCGCCTGTGTAGAAAATATACTGCTGGAAGCAGTTCATTTGGAATTGGGCGCCGTGTGGATCGGCGTTTCGCCGTATAAATCGAGAGAAGTCATCGTCCGCCGCGCCGTAGGCGTTCCCGAAGGCTTTACGCCCTTCGCTATCGTATCCTTCGGCTATCCGAAGGACAGCGGCAACGAACGGCTGAAAGAAGACCGCTACGACCCGTCCCGGGTTCATTATCTCTAATTATATACGTACGGATTCAACAGGTGCTTGAGCAAATCAGGCGCCTGTTTTCGTAAAAAGAGGGGATTGGAGCTATGTTCAACATCGGAATGGGCGAGATGATCGTCGTAGCCGTCGTCGCCCTGTTCGTCTTCGGCCCGGGGAAACTTCCGGAAGTCGCGAGAGCCTTCGGGAAGGGCCTGCGGGAATTCCGAAAGGCCATGCGCGATGTCGCCGACGACATCCATGCCGGGGACATACAGGAAGTAAAAGAATCGATTCAAAAGGATATAAACGACGTGAAGCACATAGGAGGAAGCCATGGAGACAAAGCCCGATAAGGCGGAAGAGGAAATCGCGGTCGCGCAGAGCGCAGCAGACAGCGATAACTCTCCCGTTAAGGAGAACCAGGACGGAGAAATGCCGCTGAGCGGACATTTGCAGGAATTTCGCAGCCGCCTGATTATCTGCCTGGCAGCGGTAGCCGTTGCCAGCGGCGTTTCCTATAATTTTGTGGAGGAAATCATCGACGTCATATCGGCTCCGGCAGGCAAGCTGTATTTTCTCAATCCGGCAGAAGTCTTTTTCTCGTATATTCAGGTAGCCGTGTGTACGGGCGTGTTGGTGACGCTGCCGATTATTTGCTATGAACTATGGGGCTTCGTCCGTCCGGCCCTGATGCCTTCCGAGCGGGCCGCCGTGTTCTGGCTTATTCCAACGGCGGTGCTGCTGTTTTATGCCGGCCTGGCCTTTTCGTATTACGCCGTATTTCCGGCGGCCGTGCTGTTTTTTATGGGATTTGCTACGGCGTCGCTGCAGCCTATGTTTTCACTCAGCTCGTACTTGTCCTTTTTTATTGCTTTCATGCTGCCCTTCGGCGTTGTCTTCGAGCTGCCCCTCGTCTTGTTTTTCCTGGCGAAGATGGGTTTGATTACGTCGGCCTTTTTGAAATCTAAGCGGCGCGTTCTCATCGTCGTCGCCTTTATCTTCGCCGCTGTCGTGTCGCCGACGACGGACGTGTTTACGCAGGTTATGATCGCCGTGCCGATGATTGTATTGTATGAAGCGAGCATCCTGTTGGTGCGGTTTATTTTGAGAAAATAACATAATATTTGCAGAATATTGCAGCATGAAGCGAACAGAAATATAATGTGAAAGGCCGTTCAGTGCACTATGAAGACTGGACGGTCTTTTTTTATGCATTTTATAGGCTGTAGTTATGGAGCAATAAATTAACGTTATTTGCTTTTATTTTCCGTATTTTACCTAAAAATTACGATATATAAATATAATCTTTGCAAAGGGGACGTATACTGCAACAAGAGTGTTGAAAAAGGAGGACATCCCCTATGCTGGAGTTAAAGCATATTGTTAAAAAGTATGATGAAAAAGTGATTCTTAACGATATTTCCCTGACCGTGGAAGACGGCGAAATTATTTCTATCTTAGGACCTTCAGGCGGCGGCAAAACGACGCTGCTGAACGTCATTTTAGGAATTACGCCGCTCAGCGGCGGTCAACTCTTGTATAAGGGCGAAGATTTAAGCTGCGTTCCCATGCAGAAGCGGGGATTCAACATCGTATTTCAGGATTATGCGTTGTTCCCCAACCTGACGGCCTATCAGAATATCGTGTACGGCTTGCGCAATAAGCCGGGCATTGCGACAAAAGAAGAAGTTGCCGATCTCATTCGTCTTCTGGACCTGCAGGACCACGTCGATAAGCGCATCAGTCAGCTTTCGGGCGGCCAAAAGCAGCGCGTCGCTTTAGCCAGAACGCTGGTGATGAAGCCAAAGATTCTCCTGCTCGACGAACCGCTCAGCGCGCTGGACGGCGTTATTAAGGAATCCATTAAAGAACGCATCCGCACCATTGCCAAGCAGTATCATCTGACGACGATTATCGTAACCCATGACCCGGAAGAGGCCCTTACCTTGTCTCATCGGGTGCTTATTTTGAACGGCGGCAAAATCGCCCAGTTCGATACGCCGGACAACATTATCCATGCTCCGAAGGACGATTTCATCAAAAAGTTTATCTTGTCGCAGCTGCAAATCAAGCGCGACAACATTTACAAGCTGTTTGAACCCGGCGCGATGCCTGCGGCGCGGCAGGCGCAGTAAAGGAGAAGGTCATGGAAAAAGAACGAATAGAGTTAAAGTTTATATTCGGGCTTATATGCGTCGTCTTTTTAGGCGCCGTTTGCTGTCCCTTGGCTATCTTGCTCAGCAAGTCCTTCTTGCAGGCTTCCGGCGGCGTCGGATTGGAAAATTATCTGGCCGTGCTGAACAATGAGGAATTTTTACTGTCCCTGCGCAACAGCTTTGCCGTATCGGGACTGGAAGCCTTCATCACAGTCGTACTGGCCTTTATATTGGCCTATGGGCTTCATTATACGAAGCTGCCGGACCGCTTTAAATCTGTCGTGCAGATACTCATCATCCTTCCCATGTTTCTGCCGACCTTAACCTATGGGTTTGCCGTCATTTATTCCTTGGGCAAACAGGGGTTAATTACTCAGATTATCGGGCACCAGCTCTTTTCCATTTATGGATTTTGGGGATTGCTCATTTCCTACGTTATCTACACGCTGCCGCCAGCCTTTGTTTTGCTGTACAACGCCTTTAAGTACGTAGACAAACATTTCATCATCGTATCGCAGATTATGGGCGACAGCCCGCTGCGCACGTTCTATATTACGAGCGTGCGTCCTATGATTGGGACGATTGCCGCAGCCTTTATTCTTTCCTTCTTCTTATCCTTTACGGATTTCGGTATTCCTGCTTCTATCGGAGGACAGTACACCGTCGTGGCGACGCAGCTGTACATGGTCATGATGGGCGCCGTGCCTGATTTCCAGTCCGGCTCGGCTATTGCCGTCATCATGCTGATTCCGTCTATCGTCGCCGTGTGGCTCCTGCGGTTTACAGAACGCTTCAACTTCCGCTACAACAAGATCAGCACCTTTGAATTGGCCGACGACAAGGTGCGCGATGGTTTCTTTGCCGCCGTGTACGTCGTCGTGATTGCTGCGATCTTCGCTATTTTCGCCATCATGTTTATCGTGCCGTTCATTAAGAGCTGGCCCTATCAGGTCGTCTTTACGACGGAAACGCTGCAGCGCATTTTGAGCGACCGGTCCATTGAAACGGTGTATACGAACTCCGTCATGGTAGCCGCCGCCACGGCCGTCATCGGCACGGTCCTGGCCTACATGGCTGCCCTGGTCAACGCCCGTTCCCAGCTTCCCGGCGTCTGCAAGATGCTCATGGACGCCTGCGCCATGGTGACGAATACCGTTCCCGGCATGGTCCTCGGCGTGGCATTCTTGTTTGCCTTTACGGGCTCGCCGATTCAGAACACCTTCATCATCATTATCCTGCTGAATTCAGTCCGCGAATTTACGACGCCGTACCTCATGATTCAGGCTTCCCTGTCTAAGATCAACATGTCTTGGGAAACGACGGGGGCTCTGATGGGCGATTCGTGGCTGAAGACGATTTTCCGGGTCATCATTCCCAACACGATGTCGACGGTGTTCCAGATGCTCAGCTATATCTTCATTCAGGCTATGGTCACGATCAGCGCCATTATCTTCGTCACCGGCGCCCGCACGATGGTCATGACGACGAAGATCACCCAGGCCCAGTATTTTGAAAAATACGACGAAGTATTCGTGTTGTCCCTGCTCATTTTCCTGACGAATATCATCGTCAAGGTCATCTTCGATTATCTGTCGAGCCATGACGATATCGTGCTCCATGTCAAGCAGAAATTCCAAAGCATTTTCGGCAAAGAGGCCAAAAGGCAGAACGCCGGCCTGGAAGATTTGCCGGAACGCATATAAAAATCACAATATGTATAAGCTACTACGAGGAGGATTTGCATCATGAAAAAATGGTACAAGTATTTAATCGCCGGATGTTTGGCCGTGACTATGGCCGCCGGATTTGCCGGCTGCGGCAGCAGCGGCGACAGCGCGTCGGCAGACGAACAAGTCGTCATCTATACCAACGCCGACCCGGAAGCGCAGGACGCCTTCAAGCATGCCTTGGACAGCAACGGCTTTGAAGGAAAATATGTCATGCAGGCCTTCGGCACGTCCGAATTAGGCGGTAAGCTCATGGCCGAAGGCACGAATATCGAAGCCGACTTGATTACTATGAGCACCTATTATATCGATTCGGCCCAGAAGGAAAACAAGATGTTCGCAGACTTGACCTTCGACGCCAAGACCTTGCAGGAAACGCCGTCGTATTACAAGCCGACGACAGGCCAGTTCGGCGCCATCTTCGTCAATACGGAAGTATTGCAGAAGGAAAATCTCCCCATGCCGAAATCCATTAAAGACTTGACCAACCCCGTATATAAAGATAAGATTTCCCTGCCTGATATCATGGGCTCGTCTACATCCTGGCTGCTGGCCCAGGCCGTGTTCGACGCTTACGGCGAACAGGAAGGCGCAGCTATCTTGAAACAGCTCGAAGCCAACGCCGGCCCGCACATGGAAAAATCCGGTTCCGGCCCCCTCAAAAAAGTTAAGGCCGGCGAAGTGGCCGTCGGCTTCGGCCTCCGTCATCAGGGCCTGATGGAAGAACAGAAAGGCTTGCCCATTAAAGTCGTCGACCCGACGGAAGGCAACTTCTTCCTCACCGAAGGCGTAGCCGTTATCAATAAGGCCGACAGCAAGAAGAAAGAGCTGGCTATGAAGATGGCCGAATGCATCGTCAAGAACAGCCGCCAGGAACTGCTCAAATTCTACCCCATGGCCCTGTATGAAGGCGAAACCGTAGACAAGACCTTCGAACCGGCCTATCCGAAGCAGTATAAGGAAGCGCTGACTGTAGACCTCTTGAAAAAGCATCAGCAGCTCATTAAAGGATAATCGAAGAGAAAGCAGGTAACGAATTATGGATAAAAACAAATATAAATTGCTCACTCCGGGGCCGCTTACGACGACGGAAACGGTAAAGGAAGAAATGCTCGTCGACTTGTGCACGTGGGATGACGATTATAAGCAAATGACCCAGGAAATCCGGGCGGAACTTCTCCGCCTGGCTCATGCGGAAACAGGCTATACGACGGTTCTCATGCAGGGCAGCGGCACCTTCGGCGTAGAAGCCGTCTTGTCCAGCGTCATTAAAGACACGGACAAGCTGCTCATCGCCGTCAACGGCGCGTACAGCAAGCGCATGGCGGAAATCTGCCGTTATCACCGCATTCCTTATGGAACTGTCGAAACTGCGTACGATACTGTTCCGAATGCTGCAGATATTGAAGCCGCTTTGCAGAATGATCCGTCGATTACCCACATTTCCATGGTTCACAGCGAAACGACGACGGGAATTCTCAACGATATTGCTGCCGTCGGCGAAGTCGCCAAGAAATATGGCAAGAAATTCATCGTCGACGCTATGAGCAGCTTCGGCGGCGTCGATATCGACGTGCCGGCTTTGGGGATTACGTACCTCATCAGCAGCGCCAACAAGTGCATCCAGGGCGTGCCGGGCTTCTCCTTTATCATTGCCCAGGAAGCTGATTTGAAGGAAACGAAGGGCACGGCCCGCAGCCTGTCCCTCGACGTATACGCCCAGTGGGAAACAATGGAAAAGGACAGTGGCAAATGGCGCTTCACGTCGCCGACACACGTCGTCGCAGCCTTCCGCAAGGCGCTGGAAGAACTGCGCGCCGAAGGAGGGATTGCGGCCCGTCACGAACGGTACGCCCGCACGAACGCCGCCCTTCGCGAAGGGATGGAAGCCCTGGGCTTTACGGCGTATATCGACAAGGACGTGCAGGGGCCGATCATTACGACCTTCCTGTACCCGGAAACCATGTCCTTCGACTTCCAGGATATGTACGCCTTCCTGAAAGAACGGGGATACGTCATCTATCCGGGCAAGCTGACGGCCCAGGATACGTTCCGCCTCGGCAATATCGGCGAAATTTACGACGAAGACGTACAGAAAATTCTGCAGATTTTCACAGATTATATGAAGGGATTGAAGTAAGACGATGAAAATAGAAGGAATTATCTTTGACTGGGCAGGTACGACAGTCGACTTCGGCTGCATGGCTCCTGTCCGGGCCTTTATGGACAGCTTTGCCGCCAACGGCGTAACCGTTACGGAAGAAGAAACGAGAAAGCCCATGGGGATGCTCAAGCGCGACCACATCCGCACCATGCTGTCCATGGACCGCATCGGCGAAGCCTGGAAAGACGCAAACGGCAGCGCCTGGGCGGAAGAAGACGTAGAAAAAGTTTACAGCCATTTTGAACCGGAGCTGTTGTCGACGCTCGCCAATTATTCGAAGGTAAAGCCCGGCGTCATCGAGACGGTAGCCAAGCTTCGGGCTATGGGGCTGGCCATCGGCTCGACGACGGGATATACGGACGTCATGATGGACATCGTCGTCAAAGCCGCGGCGGACCAGGGCTATGAGCCGGACTGCTGGTTTTCCCCTGATTCGACGGACGGCAAGGGACGCCCGTATCCCTATATGATCTTTAAAAACATGATGAAGCTGGGTTTGTCGGACGTGCGCTGCGTCGTCAAGGTCGGCGATACCGTGTCGGATATTAAAGAGGGCAAGGCCGCCGGCGTCTGGTCCGTCGGCATTATCGACGGCAGTTCCGTCATGGGACTGAACGAAGACCAGTTCAACGCCTTGAGCGAAGAAGAAAAAACGCAGAAGCGTCAGGACGTGCGGGCCGTATTTGAAGGAGCCGGCGCAGACTACGTGATCCAGGATATTACAGAATTACCAGCTGTCGTCGAAGCGATTCAGCATCGGTAACGCCTCTCCCTGCCTGCCGCGCAGCAATGTGCGGCGGGCTTTTTATCATTTTCGGAAGGATTCGGGGATAACTCGGCAGTTCTTATTTTGTATACAGTATTTATTCCGTATATAACGATTCCTTCTCTTGTAATGTTTTCCTATTTTGTTATAATTAAAACTACAGTGAAAAGAAAAGGTAATATACCTATCATTCATTGTTATGTACTGTAAATCATTACTCAGGAGGGTATTTTCATGAGAAAAATTCGTTCGGTTTTAGTGGCCAACCGTGGGGAAATCGCTATCCGCGTATTCCGTGCCTGCAACGAGCTGGGAATCCGCACCGTAGCTATTTACTCCAAAGAAGATTCGCTGTCTCTGCACCGTTTCCGTGCGGACGAATCCTATCTGGTTGGGGAAGGTAAGAAACCGGTAGATGCATATTTAGATATTGAAGATATTATCCGCATTGCCCATGAACACGACGTAGACGCGATCCATCCGGGGTACGGCTTCTTGTCCGAAAACGCCGATTTGGCAAAGCGCTGCGAAGAAGAAGGCATTATTTTCATTGGGCCTAAGGTCGAACATCTCATCATGTTCGGCGATAAAATCAATGCCCGTATTCAGGCTAAAAAAGCGGGCATCCAGTATATTCCCGGCAGCGACGGCCCGGTTATGAATTATGAAGAAGTCGAAAAATTCGCCCGCGAAGAAGGCTTCCCCATCATGCTCAAAGCCGTCAACGGCGGCGGCGGCCGCGGCATGCGCATGGTCAACCGCATGGTTGATTTGCGCGAAGCCTATGACCGGGCAAGGTCAGAAGCTAAATTGGCATTCGGCAACGACGAAATTTATTTGGAAAAATGCATCGTTAACCCGAAGCACATCGAAGTTCAGATTATGGGCGACGAACACGGCAACGTCATCCATTTATTCGAACGGGACTGCTCTATTCAGCGCCGTCATCAGAAGGTTGTCGAAATCGCCCCGGCCTTTTCCCTGTCGGAAAAGCTCCGCAAGGACATTTGCGACGCGGCGATCAAGCTCATGAAGAACGTCAACTATGTCAATGCCGGCACGGTCGAATTCCTTGTTACACCTGATGAAAAATTCTACTTTATCGAAGTTAACCCCCGCGTACAGGTAGAACATACTGTCACGGAAATGATCACGGGTATCGATATTGTACAGACCCAGATAAAAGTGGCCGAAGGCTATGCGCTGGACAGCAAGGAAATTGCCATTCCGTCGCAGGAATCGATTCATTGCCAGGGCAACGCCATCCAGTGCCGTATTACGACAGAAGACCCGATGAACAACTTTATGCCGGATTCGGGCAAAATTATGGTATACCGCAGCGGCGGCGGCTTCGGCGTCCGTCTCGACAGCGGCAATGCGTATACCGGCGCGATTATTACGCCGTACTATGATTCCCTTCTCGTTAAGGCTACGACATATGCGCTGACCCATGAAGGGGCTGTGCAGAAAATGCTGCGTACGCTGAAAGAATTCCGTATCCGCGGCGTTAAGACGAACATCGGCTTCCTCATCAACGTGCTGAAATCTCCGGAATTCGTGGACGGTTCGTACAATGTCAACTTCATTGACAACCATCCGGAACTGTTTAACCTGCCCGTCGTACAGGACCGCGGCACGAAGCTGCTGAAATACATCGGTGAAACGACGATTAACGGCTATGCTGGCACTGGTCATCAGGAAAAACCGGAATTCGAACGATTGGAAATGCCGACAGCTGTAGCAGGTGAGTATCCGGCCGGCACGAAGCAGATTTTCGATTCCATGGGGCCGGAAAAGTTCTCCAAGTGGATTCTCGACCAGAAAAAAGTTTTGGTTACGGATACGACGATGCGTGACGCCCACCAGTCCCTGATGGCTACCCGCGTCCGCACCATCGATATGCTCCGCGTCCTCGAAACGGCATCCAAGAAGCTGCCGCAGTTCTTCTCCTACGAATGCTGGGGCGGCGCGACCTTCGACGTTGCCTATCGCTTCCTCTATGAAGATCCGTGGGAACGCCTCCGCCAGATGCGCGAAAAAGCGCCGAACATTTTGCTTCAGATGCTCATCCGCGGCGCAAACGCCGTAGGCTACACGAGCTATCCGGACAACGTCGTCAAGAACTTCGTCGAATTGTCGGCGAAAAACGGCATCGACGTATTCCGTATTTTCGACAGCCTCAACAGCCTGGACAACATGTACGGCACGATTCAAGCCGTCCGCGAAACGGGCAAGATCGCCGAAGTCGCCTTGTGCTACACCGGCGATATCCTCGACAGCTCCCGCACGAAATACGACCTGGCGTACTACGTCAACATGGCGAAGGAACTGCAGAACGCCGGCGCCAACATCATCGCCATCAAGGATATGGCCGGCCTGCTCAAGCCGGAAGCGGCGTACCGCCTCGTTTCGGCTCTGAAAGAAACGGTCGACCTGCCGATACACCTCCATACGCACGACGGCTCGGGCAACGGCGTCGCGACATTGAGCCGCGCCGTGGCTGCCAACGTCGATATTGTCGACGCAGCCTACTCGTCCTTTGCCGGCGGCACGAGCCAGCCGAGCATGAACACGCTGTACTATGCGTTGAGCGGCACCGACCGCCAGCCCGACTTGGACATCGACGCCATGGAAGAAATGTCCCGTTACTGGGCGACGGTACGTCCGTATTACAAGGGCGTAGACAAGGCCGAACCGTTCCCCAACACGGAAGTATACCAGCATGAAATGCCTGGCGGACAGTTCTCCAACCTCCGTCAGCAGGCGAAAGCCGTCGGCCTCGGCGAAAAATGGAACGACATCAAGAAGATGTACCACGACGTTAACATGATGTTCGGCGATATCGTCAAGGTAACGCCGTCGTCTAAAGTCGTCGGCGACATGACGCTGTTCATGGTACAGAACGGCCTGACGGAAAAGGATATCTACGAAAAAGGCGATATCCTCAACTTCCCCCAGTCCGTCGTAGAATTCTTCGAAGGCCGTCTGGGCATCCCCTATCAGGGCTTCCCGGAAAAACTGCAGTCCATCATCTTGAAGGGCCGCAAGCCGTTGACGGAACGTCCGGGCAAGAGCCTGGCCCCCGTCGACTTCGAAGCCGTCCGCAAGAAACTGGCCGGCGCAGGCTACAAGCACGAAGACGAAGATATCAACGCATACTGCCAGTACGAAAAGGTATTTAAGGATTACAATGAAAATATCAAGCTGTACGGCGACGTAAGCGTATTGGATACGCCGACCTTCTTCTTCGGCATGAAGAAAAATGAAGAAATCCACGTTGAAATCGAAAAGGGCAAGGATTTGGTTATCACGATGATCAACATCAGCGACCCCGACGAAAGCGGCATGCGTACCATTACGTTCATGTTCAACGGCGTCGAACGCGAAATCCAGGTACAGGATAAGAGCGTCGACATGAAGACCGTGACGAGACGCAAAGCCGACCCGTCCAAGGTAGGCGACATCGGCGCCACCTTGTCCGGTTCCGTCGTCAACGTCCTCGTATCGCCGGGCCAGAAGGTCAAGAAAGGCGACGACCTCGTCGTAACGGAAGCTATGAAGATGGAAACGACGATTACGTCTCCTATCGACGGCACTGTCGGCGAAATCTACGTCATCAAGGGCCAGGCCATTATCAGCGGCGACTGCCTCCTGGAAGTATTAGCCTAATAGAATATGTACCTGCTGAACAGGCAGGCAAAAACGCCAAGCATGTATTTCGTGCTTGGCGTTTTGGTTATAAACCCTGGAATATGGTATAATGAAACACACCTTAAGGAGGGTGGAATATGGAAGAATGTTTGATCTGCGGCCGTCCCCTCGTATACACGACGACGGAGCGGCCCGTGGAATGCGTCGTATGCCATAGGCAGTTTTTCAGCCGCGTTTCCTGCGAAGGCGGTCACTATGTCTGCGACGATTGCCACGGAAAGGACGCCGTTGCCTGGATAGAAGCGTACTGCCTCAGGTCGGAAGAAAAAAATCCCGTGGCAGTCGCCAGAGCGCTTATGGATCAGCCCTATGTGCACATGCATGGAAACGAGCATCACGTGCTCGTCGGAGCGGCCCTGCTTACGGCCTATTACCATTCCGGCGGCGCCGTGGCCTTTGCCGAGGCTATGGCGGAAATCGTACGGCGCGGCCGCGAAGTGCCCGGCGGGGCGTGCGGCTTTTGGGGCGCCTGCGGCGCGGCTGTCAGTGCGGGAATTTTTGTTTCCGTCGTCACTGGGGCGACGCCCTTGTCGCAGGACGCGTGGGGCCTGGCCAATACGATGACCTCCCGGGCGCTGGCGGCTATCGGGGCCATAGGAGGGCCGCGGTGCTGCAAGCGCGATTCCTTTACGGCGATTTGTCAGGCCGTCTCCTTCTGCAGGGAGAAGCTGGGCGTGTCGATGGAGATGCCGGAATCGATAGAATGTACGTATTATGTCAATAATAATCAGTGTTTAGGCCGGCGGTGCCCCTATCATCCGAAGGGCAGCGGCCGGAAACAAGAAAAGGAGAATACATGACTGCGAAACATCATATGGTTACCCTGCATATATTGGGAAAACGATGCACTGTGCCGGAAGATTTGACGATCATGCGGGCCATGGAGTACGCTGGCTTCCGCCTCGTGCGGGGCTGCGGCTGCCGCAGCGGGTTCTGCGGAGCCTGCGCCGTCGTGTACCGCATTCAGGGCGAGACGAAGCTGTATTCCGCCCTGGCCTGCCAGACGAAGGTGGAAGAAGGCATGTGCGTCGGCCGTCTGGAATCCTTTCCCATCAATAAAAAGGATTACGATATCAACAATCTGCCCCTGGCCGGCAACGTCGTAGGGCAGTTTTACCCGGAAATCTACAACTGCATTCATTGCAATGCCTGCACGAAGAGCTGCCCCCAGGGCATCAACGTCATGAAGTACATCGCCTTGGCCCAGCGCGGCGATTACGAAGGCTGCGCCGAAGAATCCTTCCGCTGCGTCGCCTGCGATATCTGCGCCTCCCGCTGCCCGGTAAAGATCAGCCACAGCGCAGTCAGCCTCATGGTTCGCCGCCTGACGGGCCGGTATATCGCGAAAAAAAGCGCCCACCTGGATAAGCGGGTTCAGGATATTGAGGCTGGGCTGTACGATGAGGAACTGGAACGTTTTATGCATTTGTCCGATAAAGAAATTCACCGGCTGTATGAAGCGCGGGACATGGAAAGGTAGGCGGCACCATGAAATATACAGAAGAAATGCTGGCGTCGCAGGCCTGCGTAGACGCTACGCGGAACGAGCGCCTGTATGCGGAGCTGCGCCGGTATACGGCTCAGGAAAAGCAGGAGCTGCTGCGGAATTATCATCCCGATTACAGCCATAAGGATTTTTCTATTTTGATGGTCGGCCCCAATACAGGCGATAAGGTGCCCAGCGAGCTGGCGGCGGTTCTGGAGGGAAAGAGCCGCCTTCTCGGCGCGGACTTTGACTTGAGCCATATCGAGCACGATGCGGACGTCCTCATCATCGGAGGCGGGGGCGCCGGGGCCGCGGCGGCTATTGAAGCGCGCCAGCACGGCGCGTCCGTCCTGCTGGCGACGAAGCTGCGTCTCGGCGACGCCAACACGGGCATGGCTGAAGGCGGCATTCAGGCGGCCGATAAGGAAAACGATTCGCCGGCTATCCACTATTTAGACGCTCTGGGCGGCGGGCATTTCAAAAATGTGCCGGAACTGCTGAAATGCCTCGTCATGCAGGGGCCTGCGGCGATCCAATGGCTAGGCGGCCTGGGCGTCATGTTTGATAAATACGACGACGGCACGATGGTCACGACTCACGGCGGCGGCACGTCGCGCAAGCGGATGCATGCCTGCGGCGACTATACGGGAGCCGAAATCATGCGGGTCCTCCGCGACGAGGTGCGCGACGAAGGCGTAGAAGTTCTGGAATATTCGCCGGCTGTAGAGCTCATCTTAGATGAAGAAGGCAAAGCGGCCGGAGCCGTATTGTATGATTTCGATACGCAGGAATACCATGTCGTCCGGGCGAAAAGCGTCATCATCGCCACGGGCGGCGCCGGGCGGCTGCACTATCAGGGATTTCCTACGTCCAATCACTACGGCTCGACGGCAGACGGGCTGGTGCTGGCCTATCGGGCCGGCGTGCCTCTGGTATACGCCGACGCGATACAGTATCATCCGACGGGAGCCGCTTATCCGCCGCAGATTTACGGCGCCCTGGTGACGGAAAAGGTCCGTTCCCTCGGCGCGATGCTGGTCAACAAGGACGGCGAAGCCTTCCTGCATCCGCTGGAGACGCGCGACGTCGTAGCGGCGTCGATTATCCGCGAATGCCTGGCCCGCCATAAAGGCGTCCATGCCCTTCACGGGCCTGCGCTGTGGCTCGATACGCCAATGGTAGATATGATTCACGGCGAAGGGACGATGGAGCGGCGGCTGCCGGCGATGATTCATATGTACGAGCGGTTCGGCATCGATATCCGCAAGCAGCCTATTTTAGTATATCCTACCCTTCATTATCAAAACGGCGGCATCTGCATCGACGAGCGCAGCGCGACGAAGATTCCCGGCCTGTATGCAGCAGGGGAAGACGTCGGCGGCATTCACGGGACGAACCGGCTGATGGGCAACAGCCTCCTCGACATCATCGTCTTCGGGCGCATTGCCGGCAGGGAAGCGGCGGCCTACAGCCGGACGGCGTCTCTGGGGGCGCTGACGGTAGCGCACGTGCAGCGCTTTGAAGAAGAGCGGGAGGCGGCCCACGCGAGAAACGGGACGCCGTCGCCGAAGCTGCTGCCGAACTATACCCATAACCGCGGTACGAGAGGATGACGGCGATGAGAGAAAGGAGCATGTCATGAGCTGGCAGATTGAACGGAAATTAGCCGGGCGCCTGGCTGACGAGACGGGATATTACAAGTATCCCTTCGGCACGCGGCGGGCTATGGCCCTTTGCTACCCCAACACGTATGAAGTCGCCATGAGCAACCTGGGAATGCAGATCATTTATCGCGAAGTGAACGAACGGGCCGACTGGCTGTGCGAACGGGCCTTCCTTCCCGATAAAGAATTGGCCGCCTTGTACGCTAAAGAGCGCTCTCCTTTGCTGACCCTGGAAAACGGCCGGCCTCTCTGTGATTTTGAAATCATCGGCTTATCCGTTAGCTTTGAAATGGATTATTTTAATATTCCGGCTATGCTGGAGCAGGGCCGCGTGCCCGTGCTGGCTGCGGATCGGGAGGAAATGGACCCTCTCGTCGTCATGGGCGGCCCCGTAGCGTTTTTTAATCCCGAACCCTTGTCTCCTTTTGTCGACGTCTGTCTGATCGGAGAAGGTGAAGGGCTGATCCATTCTTTTTTAGACGCCTACACGGCGGGCCGCGAGGCCGGGGAAAGCCGGCAGGCGCTGCTGCGGCGGCTGGCGAAGGTGCCCGGCGTATACGTGCCGTCCCTGTATCGTCATGAATACGACGAGGACGGCCGTTTGCGGGCCATCGTCCCGGAAGACGGCGCGCCGCCGTCGGTACGGCGGCAGTGGCGGGAGCTTACTGGGCCGGGAGAAACGGTCGTGGCGACGCCCCATACGGAATTCGGAGCGATGTACCTCATTGAAATCGCCCGCGGCTGCGGCCGGCACTGCCGGTTCTGCATGGCCGGCTACTGTTACCGGCGGCCCCGCGTGCGGCCTTTGGAATACGTGAAGGAAGCCGTGCTGAGGGGCAAGCGCCTGGGCAAGAAAATCGGCCTCATGGGCGCGGCCATATCGGACTATCCCTATATCGACGAGCTCGTCGAATTTATCCGCAGCCAGGGGCTGGCGTTTTCCTGCGCCTCCCTGCGGGCCGATTCGATTACGCCGGCCATCGTTAAGGGGCTGGCCGAAAGCGGCCAAAAGACGATTACCCTGGCGCCGGAAGCGGGCAGCACCCACATGCGCGACATCATCAATAAAGGGATTACGGAAGAGCACCTGCTCCATTCCATCGATTTGGCGACGGCTGCCGGCATCCGCCACGTCCGCATGTACATCATGATTGGCCTTCCTATGGAAACAGACGAGGACATCGAAGGCATCGTGACGATGACCAGGCGCGTGCAGGCCCATATGGCTTCCATCGGCAATAAGGGAAAGATTACTCTGAGCATCAATCCCTTTATTCCCAAGCCGTGCACGCCCTTCCAGTGGATGGCTATGACCGACCAGAAGACCGTCGAAAAACGGCTGTCCTATATAAAGAAGGCCTTGGACAAGGATAAGCAAATCGAAATATTGGCCGAGCCGCTGCGGCAATGCTACATTCAGGGCGTGCTGGCCCGCGGCGACCGGAGAGTCGGCCAATTGCTGGCCCTGGCCCATCAATACGGCGGCGTAAAGGGCTGGAAACGAGCCGTGAAAGAGCTTCGCTTCGACGTACAGGATTTCTTGTATACGGAACGGCCTGTCGACGCCGTATTGCCGTGGAGCGTGCTGGATATGGGATTAGATACGGACTATCTGGTAAAAGAGCTGGAGCTGGCTCGTAAGGGCGCGTTTACGATACCGTGCTTTGACGGCTGCCGGCGGTGTCATGTATGCGGAGGCGGCAATGGCGACGGAATGGATTAGCCGCAATGGCCTCGGCTGGGAACAGAGCTGCCTGCTGCGGCAGGCTGGCCTGCGTCACGGCGCGACGGGCCGCGGCGGCGGCGTGAGCCGGGGGGCCTATGAATCGCTGAACCTGTCGTTTCAGACCGGGGATGCTGCGCTGCATGTGCTGGAAAACCGCCGCCGTTTGTGCCAGGCTGTCGGCATGGATCTGACGAAGCTGACGACGTGCCGCCAGACCGGAGAAGGACATATCGTTGCCGTCGGTCCTGCCGAAGCCGGATGCGGCGCCGGCAGTGTCCATACGGAGCTGGCTCATACAGATGCCTTGATGACAAACTGCGCCGGATTGCCCTTGGCTGTTTTTACTGCAGACAGCGCTCCGGTCATTCTGTTCGATCCGGCCCGTCATGCCTGTGCTGTCGGACGGGCCGGTCTGCAGGAAACGACGACGAGGCTGCCTGCGAAAATGGTCCTGGCCATGGAGCTGGTATACGGTTCTGTTCCTGCCGACCTGTACGCCTACATCGGTCCCTGCGCCGGAGCGGACCATGTCGAAATCAGCGAAGGCTTTGCTCAGGTCGTAGAACGCCTGGGGCCTGCTTATGCCTGCTGCATCGGCCGCGGAGACCGGCGGACGATCGATTTGAAGCAGGCTGCGCAGAAGCTGCTGACAGGAGCGGGACTTCTGCCCGGGCATATAGATATTTCTTCTTCGTGCGTATACGAAGAGGAAGAACGATTTTTTTCCTACCGGCGGGACTTCGGCCGCACGGGCCGCATGGCGGCCTTCGCCGTTCTTTAAGGGCTTTGGAGGCGGTTGACGAAGGCGAATGGACGGAGTGAGAATTTTTTATAAAAATTACTAGCATTTGCAGCGTTAAATATATATAATAGAAACAGTGTAATGTTTTATGAAGTAAGTCATGTACCCTACTGAAACTATGGGCGCTACGGAGGGATTACGCTTGATTAAGGATAATATTGAAGCCGTACGGCAGCGGATTTCCGCAGCCGCCGCCCGCGTCGGGAGGACCGATGCGATTACGCTGGTCGCCGTGACGAAGAACCACCCGGTCGAATTCATGGAAGAAGCGGCCGCAGCCGGTATTACCGACGTAGGTGAAAACCGCGTGCAGGAAGCTCTGCAGAAACAGAAGGAATTTCCCGATAACGGATTGACGTGGCATCTGATCGGCCACTTGCAGACCAATAAGGCCAAGCATGCCGTCGAACACTTTGATTTGATTCATTCCGTCGACTCGGAGCATTTGCTGCGGGCCGTCGACAAGGAAGCCGGAAAAATCGGCAAGGTTCAGGATATTTTGCTGCAGGTCAACGTAGCCCGGGAAGAAACGAAGTTCGGCATGGAAGTGGAAGATTTTCCCGCCCTGTGCCGATTAGCCGGAGAGCTTCCCAACGTCTGCGTACGAGGGCTGATGTGCATCGCGCCGAATTTTGAGCAGGTAGAGGACGTTCGTCCCATCTTTCGCATCGCTCGCGCGCTGTACGACGATATGAAGCTTAAATTCCCTGAAGGCCAGGTTCAGTATCTGTCTATGGGCATGACCCATGATTTTGAAATAGCAATTGAAGAAGGCGCGAACGTAGTCCGCGTAGGGACGGCTATCTTCGGCGCTCGTAATTACTAAGGAGGATATGACATGGGATTGAAAGATGTTTGGAATAAGGTTACGAATTCTATTAGCGGAGTAAACGACGAAGACGATTTCGAAACGGATGAATTCGAAGACGAAGAAGACGTTGTGGAAGAACGGCAGAACCGCCGCTCTGTCGCTGCGCCCCATCGTCCTGCCTTAGGATACGGCGCACAGCCGGCGCAGCCCCTGAAAATGATGATCGTCGAACCGGAAACCTTTGACGATTCGCAGAGCATCGCCGATTTCCTGCGGGAACGCAAGCCCGTGGTCATCAACTTTGAATCGACGGCTCCCGACGTGTCGAAGCGCGTCGTAGACTTCATCAGCGGCGCGACGTACGCTCTCGACGGCAACATCCAGAAGGTCGGCAAGGATATTTTCCTGTGCGTCCCGAGCAACGTGACCGTTGACAGAAGCAAGCACGACTACGGCGATTTCAGCGCGGCGCAGCTGGCCTGGAATAACGGCGACGACACGCCGCAGAAGTAAGACATAACGAGGGATTTTTGTGAAAAACAGAGATAGAATTATTCGGTATTACCAAGGCACGGATAACGGGGAACTGGCAGCCAGGCTGATTGATTTGGCCGACAGCGCAGCTAAGGGCCGTCCCTATGCCGTCAGCGAGTTCGTTTCGCCCGGCGCGGTGCAGATCGGCGAAACGATTCAGGCTCATGCGCCGGCGCTGGTGCTGCGTACCTTCGGCGGCTATCAGGGCGCGGAACGGGTAAAGCTGGCTTTTGTCAGCGCCGATTACGACGGCCCGGTGGACTTTAACCTGACGGCTTGCCGGGTTAAATGGGATTCCCGCTACCGCCTTCTCAGCCATCGCGACGTGCTGGGCTCCCTCATGGGGCTGGGCATCGGCCGCGAACGGTTCGGAGACATTATCATGCAGGACGACGGCGCAATCCTTCTGGCTGATACGGCGCTGCTGCAGTACCTGAAGCAGAACTTCACCAAGGTGGCCATGGTGTCCGTAACGGTCGAAGAAATGCCGCTGAGCGATATTGCGCCGCGGCAGGAAAAGGTAAAGGAAATCAAGACGACTGTCGCGTCCCTGCGGCTGGATGCCGTCGCGTCGTCGGGATTTGGGATTTCCCGCACGAAGGCGGCCGAAGCGATTAAAGGCGACCGCGTACAGGTAAACTGGCAGCCGGCAAAGGGGCCGTCTCAGGACGTGCAGGAAGGCGACGTCATCTCCCTGCGCGGCAAGGGCCGTATGGAACTAGCGCAGATTACGGGGACGTCCCGCAAGGGGCGCATCGGCGTGCTGCTGAAGCGGTATATGTAAGGCGTATTGGGTTGTAGTAGATCTGATTCAAGGAGGATTTTTGTCATGCTGACACCAATGGATATTCATAATAAAGAATTCAAACGGGGGTTCCGCGGTTATAGTGAAGAAGACGTAGACGCTTTTATGGAAAGCATTGCCGCCGACTATGAAAAGGTCTATCGCGAATATTGCGAGCTGAAAGAACGGTGTGACAAGCTGCAGGACAAGCTGACGCAGTATGAAAAGATGGAATCGACGATGAACAGCACCCTGATGCTCGCCCAGCAGACGGCGGAAAACGTCAAGATCACGGCCCGCAAGGAAGCGGAGCTCATCCTGCAGGAAGCGTCGAATAAGAAAAAGCAGATGCTGAACGAAACGACGATGAGCCTGCAGGCCTCTCAGCAGGAATTAGACAAGGTAGTCGCCCAGACCCGGGCGTTCCGTGAAAAATGCCGGGCTATTTTGACCAGCCAGCTGCGGCTGTTGGACGATATGGCCTTAGACAGCAAAAAAGATGCCGACGCAGCGGTTAAGCCGGTGGAAGAACCGCCTGCGGAAGACGCAAAAGCAGAAGAATAATAGGAACGAATATGCTCTCTTTCAGGTATGACGACGCAGTTAGACCCGGCAGGGAGTATATTTATTTTATGGAGGTATGGAAGGATGAAACGATTTGCCTTGCTGCTCATGGCCGCCGCCGTGCTGCTGACCGGCGGCGCAGGGGCCTATAATCCCTACGCGCCCAATCCCTTTGACGCGATGGAACGAAATTCCTGGGAATATCAGTACGTATACGATTTGACGAAGGACGGCCTGACCGACGCTGACCTGTCGAAATTTTCGCCGTCCTATCCCCTGACCCGGTTTGAAATGGTGCCCATGGTAGAAGCGGCCCTGCGTAACCGGAGTCAGGCGACGGAAGAACAGCAGAAGAAAATAGACCGGCTGGCCGAAGCCTTTGCCGACGATTTGGCTCTGTCCGGCGTATATCCGTCCCAGATGGCGCCGTCGACAGGCGGTCAGCCCTTCGAATGGAAGAAAGGAGACGCACAATGAATGCTCCGAAATCAACTATACGCATGATTGCCCTCGATTTGGACGGCACGCTGCTGCGCAGCGACTCTGCCGTATCGCCGCGGACTCTCGGCGCGATTCAGGAAGCCTGCTCGCGCGGCGTCGTTGTGGCCATCGCTACAGGCCGCATGTATGCGACGGCCAGCCCCTATGGCAAGCTGCTGGGGCTGGGAGATATTCCGATGATGCTCTATGCCGGCGGGCTGATCCAGACGGTCGAATCGAAACGGAAGCTGTTTGAACAGGCCATTGATGTGGAGGATGCGGCGGAACTGCTGGCCCTGACGAAACGGATGGGCTGGCAGATGCAGACCTACATTGACGACGTGCTGCGCGTAGCCGAATATGAAGAATGGATTCAGGACTACGAGCGCATTACCCATTGCCGGGCCGTCGTCTGCGGCGACGATTTTTATACTCCCCAGGGCGCACCCAATAAAATGCTGAGCCGCGGCAAGCACGAAGAGCTGGTACGGCGCAGGGAGATTATCGAAGAGGCGATGCCGGGCCGGTTTACTATTTTGTTTTCCGATCCGACGTTTTTGGAAATCATGCCGAAGGGCGTGAATAAGGGTATTGGCCTGCATCGCCTGGGCGAGCTGTTCCAGGTGCCTGTCGAACAGATTATGGCCGTCGGCGATTCGCCGAACGACGTCGATATGCTGAAAGAGGCGGGCTTTGCCGTCGCCATGGACAACGCCTCGTCGGCTGTAAAGGACGTCGTGGATTACGTCACGGCCGGCAACGACGGCGACGGCGTCGCCAAGGTGATTGAGAAGTTCGTTTTATAGATAAGGAGGCTCTTATGGACCAATTCCATCTGATTATCGTAACCGGCATGTCTGGCGCCGGTAAAAGCCAGGCGGTACAGGCATTGGAAGATATGGGCTATTTCTGCATCGATAATATTCCTCCCGTCCTCATTCCTAAGTTTGCCGAATTATGCATGAAGGGCGGCGAACGGGTTCGTCACGTGGCCCTCATCGCCGATATACGGGGCGGAGAATTTTTCGACGCTATGAGCCAGTCGCTGAAAGAATTGAAAGCCCAGGGCGTTTCGTATGAAATCGTATTTATCGAAGCGTCGGACCAGACCCTCGTGCGCCGCTATAAGGAAACGCGCCGTCTGCACCCGCTGGCGCCGCACAGCCGGCTGAGCCAGGGGATTGCAGAAGAACGAAAGCGTCTGGAATCGCTGCGGAAGCACGCCGATTTCATCATCGATACGACGAATTTGAAGCCGAAGCAGCTTAAAGAGCTGCTGGTGAAGAAATACGCTATTAGCGAGGGACGGAAGGGCATGAACGTTACGGTCGTATCCTTCGGATTTAAGCACGGCATGCCCATCGATGCCGACATTGTCGAAGACGTCCGTTTTTTGCCTAATCCCTTTTACATCGAAGAATATCGAAATAAATCAGGCCGCGTTCCTGCCGTTCGCGAGTACGTAGAAAGCTTTCCCATATCGGCGACCTTCAAGGAAAAATGGTTTGACATGATCGATTTCCTGCTGCCCAACTACGAACGGGAGGGAAAGAGCCAGCTGGTCATCGCCGTCGGCTGCACCGGCGGCATGCACCGCAGCGTCTGCATGGCCGAGGCCTTGTACAAGCACTTGAAAGAAACGGGCGTAGACGTATCCATCGAGCATCGGGACCTGTATAAAAACGACGTAGAAGAAGACGCGCCGGGCTACGAAGGAATGTAATGGAGGTGTCGGAGTATGCGCTTTTTTAAATGGCTGCATCCGGGACTGCATATCAAGCGATGGCTGTTTCTTTTCGGCTTGGGAATGATGGCGACCAGCTTCGGCCTGGTCCTGACCTTTAACTACCAATGGCTGGGGCAGGTTGAAGAGTGGATGTTCCGCCTGCTGTACGAAATGACCGGCCATTACAACTATACGGTGCTGGCGACGATCGGCATCCTCGTCATCGTGTCGGGCCTTTTCCTCATGGGATGGGCGACGCGCCGGCTTATCCGGACGATGCTGGGCGTCGTCATGCCCAATGAGTCGGAAAACATCAGTGATTTAATCTTGTCCAATCTGCAGCTGGCTAAGGGGCCGAAGGTCGTCGTCATCGGCGGCGGCACGGGGCTGTCGGTCATGCTGCGAGGGCTGAAGACCAAGACGTATAATCTGACGGCCGTCGTTACCGTAGCCGACGACGGCGGCTCTACGGGCCGCATACGGCAGGATTTGGATATCATCGCTCCCGGCGATTTGCGAAACTGCCTAGTCGCCCTGGCCGATAAGGAAGGGCTGATGGAAAAGCTCTTTGCCCATCGCTTCGGCGGCTCCGGCAATTTGACGGGCCACAGCTTCGGCAATTTATTTATCGCCGCCTTGATCGAAGTTCTCGGCGACGTAGAGGAGGCTATGGATGCGACGAGCAAGGTTTTGAAGGTCCGCGGCAAGGTCATTCCTGCGTCGGCGGAAAAAATACAGCTGAACGCGGAGATGACTGACGGCCGGGTCATTTGCGGCGAGTCGCAGATTCCCCACGCCCACGGCAAAATCAAACGGGTGTTTACGACGCCTGAACAGCCTAAGGCGATTCAGTCTGCCATCGAGGCGATTCAGGAAGCCGACGTCATCGTGCTGGGGCCGGGAAGCCTGTATACCAGCATTATGCCGAATTTGTGCGTCCCCGATATAGCGGCGGCCGTGCGGGCCAGCAAAGCCAAGAAGATTTATATCTGCAACGTCATGACCCAGCCCGGGGAAACGGACGGCTACACCGTGTCGGATCACGTCAAGGCCATCAACCAGCATGCCGGCCAGGAAATCGTCGATTTCGTCATCGCCAACAGCGGCGATATTGACACGGCCGTGCTGCAGCGGTATGCCGACGCCGGCTCCCAGCCCGTCGTCATAGACAAGCGGCGCGTCGGAGACTTGGGCGCGACGCTACTGTCCGCCGATTTGGTAAACGCTGAAAAAGGCGGAACCCACGATCCGAAAAAACTGGCGAATGTTCTCTTCGATTTGATCAACGCCTTGCGGACCGACCTGTCGCCGGAGCTGCTCCACTATTATTTGAAGCGGTATGAGTTGAAGCGCAATTTAAGACGCCGCTAGAGGAGGCATACCCTATGTCCTTTGCTGAACAGGTTAAAAATGAGATTGCTCACTGCAAGCCGGAAAACGCCGCCTGCCGCTATGCCGAATTGGCGGCTCTGCTGTGCATGGGCGGGTCCCTGATGCTTGGCTCCCGCGGGCATGTGGGCATCGAATTCAGCACGTCGAACAACGCCGTAGCCCGGAAGGCCCTGAAGATGTGGATGGAATCCTTTGCCGTTCGTCCGGAAGTGCGCGTGCGCCAGGGCCTTCGGCTGCGCAAGAAAAATTATTATATACTGCGCGTTCCGCCGTCCTTTGCCAGTACGAAAACGCTGCAGCAGCTGTCGCTGTTCCCGAAAGACAAGGAATTTTCCGCTATTGATTTGAAAAATCCAGCCTGCCAGCGGGCCTTTCTGCGGGGCGCTTTCATGGGCGGAGGCTCCGTCAACCAGCCTAAGGGAGATTACCATCTGGAGCTTTTGACAGGAAACGAATCCTTTGCCCAGAAGCTGCTTAAAATTATGTGCCGGTTTCACCTGCCGGCCAAGATGACGGACCGCAAGGGCGATTATCTCGTGTATATAAAAGAGGGAAACGGCGTGTCAGCCTTTTTGCAGCTCATTGGGGCTGACCAGGCCTATATGAAGTTTGAAAGCGTCCGTATCGTCAAGGAAATGCGCAACAACGTCAACCGCGTCGTCAATTGCGAAACGGCAAATTTGCAGAAAACCGTCGATGCGGCCATACGCCAGCGCAGAGATATCGAAAAGCTTCAGGCTTCGGGCTTGTACCTGCGCCTGACGCCTAAGCTGCAGGAAGCGGCGGAGCTGCGCATGAGTCATCCCGAAGCGTCCATGAGTGAGCTGGCGACGTTGTCGGGATTGACGAAATCAGGCCTTGCCCATCGGTTTCGAAAGATTTCCGATATGGCAAAGCAAATTGAGGAATGAGAGATAGGATGAACGTAAAGAAACTATATCGAGCCGTTGCGGCGGGACTGCTGATGGCCGGTGCCTTGTGGGGTTCTGCAGGCGCGGTTGACCCGGCCGATCCGGCGGTGATGGGGAAAGTCGTGCGCTTTCCCATGAAGCATATTGCAATGAAGGACCCTGTCGATACGGGGACGCTGATTTTTTCCGACAGCCCGGAATATCCGGAGCGGCCGGGGATTTTATATGGCGACAAGGTAAGCGGCGATTGCCGGGTCTATTTTTATCACATGAACCAGAGCTGGCAGACGTGCAATGTCGTCGTCATGGCCTATAACCCGGCGGACGAGCCTGTCGACGCCGTCGTCAAAGGATGCCAGTACGCCCGGCCCAGCTCGTCTATTTACAGCGTCGGGAAGACATTGTCGACGATGTATTATGAAGGCGACGAGACGATCCATACGGTGAGCGTCCCGGCCCATGGGTATGCGCTGCTGGGCGAACGGCTGGACCACGTCGTCATTTGGCGGGGTCAGCTCTTTTCCGGCATTGTCGACGTAGAGCTTCCGTCGCCCATGTATGTGTCGACAATCATGGTGCCGTCGGAAGAAGACCCCATTGCGTTCGTGCAGAAGCAGATATACCTGCCCAGCGATTCCGTTAAGCTGCGCGGTACGTTTACTGGCAAGGATCGGGAGTGGGATGCCTTGTTTTCCTACGCCCCAAAAGACGGTCCGGCCTATATCAAGGTCGGCGGCGAAGACGACCGGTATTTAGTGGGGCGGGACGTCATGGACAACCGCCTGTCTGTCAACGTGGGAAATTACGGCGTTGAATATCGTATCGGACTGCGCACGAAGGGGAAGGGCGACCTGCATTTGTACTTTAATCCCCAAGGCGGCGAATATGCCGGCGTAATGGAAATCACATATAATCAGGGAAAAAAGGACGAGGTACGGAAAATCGTCGAGCTTCCGCCCCATGCCCTCAGCATTGGCAAGGAGGACGTGTACAGCATGCAGTACGTCGATACCTTTAAGGCTGGAACGGATATGAACATTCGGTTTATGCCGCCGGGGGCGGCGAACTTGCCGGTGCGCTTCATCATAGTTCCTGATGAGGATTTGCGGTCTATTGCCGGAGAAGCAAAAACAGATGCATAGCAATGCGGTGCAGATAACAAAAAAACTCCCGAAAGGGAGTTTTTTTGTTGCCTTGCGGCCGTTTCTATTAAAGCGCAGGTTCCGTGCCGAACCATTTTTTGTATAATTTGGCGTACGTGCCGTCGGCTTTCAATTCCTTCAATGCGTTGTTTACCTTTTCACGCAATTCGGGTTTTTCTTTGCTGACGGCCATGGCGACGTTGCGGTCCTTGATCAAATCGCCGACGAGCTTCAGGTTCTTGTCGCCGCCCTGTTTTAAGTAATACATGGCAACAGCGCTGTCGATCGATACGGCGTCGCACGTACCGGCTTCCAGTTCCATCCAGCCCTGGCTGTTCGTGTCGAATTCTTTTACTGTCGCGCCATGTTCCTTGGCGTAGAAGGCCGCACGCGAGCCGACCTGGGCGCCGACGGTTTTGCCGGCTAAGCTTTCGTAGCCCGTAATATCCGTGTTGTCCTTGCGGACGACGACAGTATAGCCGCCGCTGAAGTATACGTCGGTAAAATCGACTTGCTTCTTCCGTTCTTCCGTCGCATCCATGCCGGCGGCGATGAGGTCGATCTGGCCGCTCTTTAAGGCTGGGATCAAGGCGTCGAAGCCGAGGTTCTTGATTTCCATCTTGTAGCCGATTTTATCGCTGACAGCCTGGAGGAGGTCGATGTCAAAGCCTACGTCCTTGCCGTCTTCCGTAAATTCAAAAGGCGGGAAGGTCGGTTCCGTACCGACGATGAGCACTTTTTCTTCGCTGGCTGTACCCTTATTGTCCGCCGAATCGCTGCCGCAGCCGGCGAAGAGAGACACTGCGGCGACAGAGGCGGCGAGTATAGAAAGATATTTTTTGTTCATGTGGAACACCCCTTACAAAGTAAAATTACACAAGTTCGCTTAAATCCTGCATGATTTGAACGTGAGGCAGGCTGGCAAAGGCGGAAGCATCAGTCGTGCCCGTCGTCACGGCGGCGAAATCTACGCCGGCATGAAGAGCTGTTTCGGCGTCGATAAGGCTGTCGCCGACGTATAAGATTTCAGACGGCTCGAGATTAAAGCGCTGCTGAATCTGCTGAATCCCTTCGGGAGACGGCTTGGCCTCGCTGACATCTTCCATACCGACGACGCAGTCGACGAGCGATTCCAGATGTTCCTTTTCAATGGTCTGGTTAATGCGCGACCGGGTCTTCGTCGAGACGATGCAGCAGCGCGCACCTTTTGCCTTTAAGCGGCGCAGCATGGGTACCGTCTGCGGGTACAAATGCGTGTTATCTACCATGTAATAGTCGGAATAGCGGACTTTATACAATCGGATGAGCTCTTCGATTCGCTCCGGATTCGTTTCGCCGGTCAGGCGGGCCATGGCGTCGTACATCGTCATGCCGATGGTCCGGCAAATGTCTTCGCGCGGGACGGGGCCGTACCCCTCGTCAGCAAACAGCATTTCAAAGCACATGACGATGCCCTGCTCTGAATTTGCCAGCGTGTAATCAAAATCAAAAATATACGTCGTATACATAGAGATTATTTATCTGCAGGCGGTTCTACGCCAAACCATTTTTTATAAATTTGAGCATAAGTACCGTCAGCCTTGATGTCGGCAAGGGCCTTGTTGACTTTTTCAAGCTGTTCCGGTTTTTCTTTGCTGATTGCCATGGCCAGGCCGTCGTTGAGAACTTCCGATTCCCCGACGACCTTCAAGTCCTTGTCGCCGCCTTGTTTCAGGTAGAACAAAGCGACAGAGGTGTTGATGACGACGGCGTCGCAGGTGCCGCTGTTCAATTCCATCCAGCCCTGGCTGTTGGCGTCGTACTGCTTGACCGTTGCCGCGCCGTGTTCCGTGGCAATGTCGACGGGCTTCGTGCCGACCTGTGCGCCGACTACCTTGCCTTTCAAGTCGTCAAAGCCGTTGATCGTCGTGTTGTCTTTGCGGACGACGACGGAATAGCCGTCAAAGAAATAAGGCGTCGTGAAGGCAACCTGCTTGGCCCGTTCAGGCGTCGCATCCATGCCGGAAGCGATCATGTCGATTTGGCCGCTCTTCAGGGCCGGGATCAAGGCGTCGAAGCCCATGCTCTTGACTTCCATCTTTACGCCCATCTTATCGCAGAGCGCCTGGGCCAAATCCAAGTCGAAGCCGATGTATTTATCGTTTTCTGTAAATTCAAAGGGCGGGAAGGTCGGTTCCATGCCGACGATAAACGTGGCGTTTTCCTTTTCGGCGCCGGCATTATCCGACGAACCGCAGCCGGCGATACATGCCGCAGCCGTCAAAGCCGCGGCAGCCAACATAAATTTTTTCTTCATCATGTTACCATCTCCTATTGATGTGACTGTATGTCTATTCATATATTGCTTTTATAAATTATACTATATAATGCATGAATTTACCAGAATGAAGAAGAAAAGTTGTAAAATTAAATGACGCACTGCATAATATCCTTTATATAGGCGAAAGTTAATACAACATCCTATGGGAATGAGACAAGGGATGCCTATCTCTTTGTAAAATTCTCTTGACAAAGTAAAGAGATAAAGCTTATAATATAAAAGCCGTTGAGGCAAGCCAGAAATTACGAAAAGTAATTGTTTGGGAATTGTCAAAAGAACTTCA
>NZ_SJOT01000049.1:0-5528 GCF_012027795.1 Megasphaera sp. SW808 | reverse complement strand
CATAAAAAATGAGCAGCCTTGAATTTCTTCAAGACTGCTCATTTCAATAATTTGGCGGAGTGAGAGAGATTCGAACTCTCGCAGGCCTTGCGACCTCTAACGATTTAGCAATCTGTCCCATATATTATATTTAATCGTAAGAAGGGGTATTTAATTAGGTATAATCTCGTTTTCTTAAGATTCAATTGTCATTTAATTTCTTCTATTTTCTTTTGTTTTTGGGGACTTGCACGTCTATTTGCACGGCACCCTGTTTTTATATACCCTGCATAAATACAAGTATAAATGATTAAAAGCTTGCTCCCATTGGGCAAGCTTTTTTGATTAGGACACTTTTTGCACTTTTTGATTGATACCTATTCTGAAAATTCCTTCCTAATTTAGTATAATGACGTCATCAACGAAAGGAGTGAATATTATGAAAAATTACACTAACATCTTTGAAGAACCGATGACGCCTAAACAAGTATCAGAACAGTTCTTCCACAACAAAATATCGTATGGAGTCGTCTTACAGATGGCTAAGTCTGGGAAAATGCCATTTCATCGTATCGGCCGGAAATTTTTTATCTGGCCTAACGAATTATTGGCATGGCAGGAAGGAAAGGCAGGTGAAGACCTTGACAGGAACTGTCCGAAAGAAAAAAAGAGCTAAAAATCGGTGGATTTTGACGGTGCGTTTTGGTTATGATTCTCGAGGACATGAAGTTCGACGTGAGAAAACCATTACGGCTGTTAATAAAGCCGAGGCCCAAAGACAACTAAATAGCTGGATGGCAGAGTTAGAAAATGCCAATCTTAACTCGTCGGAACTAACCTTACCTGATTTTGCTGCGTTATGGCTTCCACAACATGCCGCTAAAAAGCAATTAGCACCTCGTACCGTGGATTCGTATGAAAGGCTTATCAAGAGATACATACGACCGTACTTTCAAGATGTGCTGTTAACAGAAGTAACGCCGATTATGCTGGAATCTTTTTTTGTTCAGCTCTTGACGGAAAAATCAAACGTAAAACAAAGGCGTTCCAAAGATGGCTGCCTTTCGCCAAGAACCGTAAGAAATGTGTACTTTCTGTTAAGCGGGATTTTCCGAGCAGCATATCAATGGGAAAAAATTTGTACTAATCCAATGAATAAAGTGGACTCGCCTAGCGGTAAATCTCAGCTGCCAACAGTGTTCCAGTTAGCAACAGTGAGAAAAATTTTCAAAGCGCTGTCAAATGAAGACTTTCAATTTCAACTGCTGGTCTTACTGGCTGTAACTACAGGTTGCCGAGAGGGCGAACTGCTTGGGTTAAGTTGGGATGATTATTCATCAGCAGAGGGAACCTTTTGGATACATCAGACAGTGCAATATCTTCCTCAGAAAGGAACATATATACATTTGCGACCGAAGACAGATCATAGTTGTCGGCATGTGCTGATTGTTCCGCAGTTAAGACCTTTGCTGGAAGAACAGCGAGATGAATATGAAGCCTTGAAATCTCAAGCTGGAAAACGTTGGAATGCAGCGCATCTGGTATTTTTTAATCCCAATGGAACTCCTGTTAGACCGAACTCCGTTTCAAACCATTTTACAAATTTTATTAGAAAAAATGGTATCGAACACATGCGGTTTCACGACTTACGCGGGTTCTTTGCTACTCGGTTGATGTCGCAGGGGTATTCGTTAGCGGATATTATTAGGCGGACAGGTCATAGCAGAGCTTCTACCTTGCTTGACTATTACGGCCATGCGCTGGCTGAAAACAGAAAAGACATTGACACCGCAATCACGGAATCCTTTGACGCAATTCGCAAATTACCTTGATTTAGAGGCAGAGGGCTGAGGTGTTCAGCCCTCTCCCATTTTGGAAAGGAGCATAATAACATGTGCATTGAAAAGGTTGAAATTTATACGCTTAGTTCTACAGGTAATCCTATGCAATATTTTAATTCATGTTTTCCCGGTAGGGAACATTGTCATGCTATTTATCATTATAGCACAAATTCTTGTTACGTTACAGACGCAATTCAAGATGCGTATGAAAAATGGCAGCCGGAGATCCCTGTATTTATTTCTGCTCCTACTGGCAGCGGTAAAAACTATTTTGTTCAGCAAAAATTGCTTCCTTATGTGATGACATATAATGGGAGTACTGAAAGCTTGAAAAAGCGGGTACTGATTCTTAGTAATCGGGTAGCGCTGAATCGGCAGAATAAGCTGGAATTGGCAAAGGTAGTAGACCGCTATCTACCACTTAATGCCCCAAGTTATGAAGAAGCTTGCCACAAATGTTCTTGTGAGGAGTTGGATAAGATGAAGTATTTTGACTGCATACATGTCTGCTCGTATCAACAGTTGTTGGCTAGTCCGGAGATATTAAACAGGCAGTATTCGTACGTAGTTATCGACGAAGCTCATTTTTTCATTCAAGATGCAATCTTCAATTATCAGACGCAGACAATTTTAAGCAAAATTGTTTCGACTTTCCAATCAGCCGTACGAATTTATATGTCTGCTACCTTTGAAGATGCATTTCTCCCTCTTGTGCAATTAGAAGAACAGATGTGGAACCGTCGACCATATTGGGAAAGAGAGCAGCATTTTCAGTTTATTTTTTATGATCTGCCATGCCAATATGACTATATATCGGAAATTCAGGCTATCCCGGAAAAGGAAGAAGAATTAGTTCCATATATAAAACAAAGAAAAGAAAAGTGGCTGATCTTTGTCGCCGACAAGGAAAAAGGCGCCGCTCTGGCATCTGCATTGGGGAATGAGGCTGCGTTCATTTGCTCGGAAACTAAAGTCGGAAAACGCGGAAATAAGGTTGTATATGACCAGCTTGTTGAAAACCAAACGTATAAGCCGCGTATTCTTATCTCGACAGCAGTTATTGATAACGGCATTTCTCTTAAGGATGAAAAGATAAGGCATGTAGCTATATTTGTTCCGCAGCCTGTTTCTTTCCTTCAAATGTTGGGACGTGTCCGTATTCAGAAAAAACAGAAGATTACGTTGTATATACCGCAGTATTCTTCAGGGAGTTTAAAGCGAAAATTAAAACAGGAAATGCAAGAGCTTTGCTATCGATGGGCTTTTGATGCGATGAATACTCAACAGCGGTGGTATGAATGCAATCAAGTGATGCAAAGCCAAGGATGGCATCATCCGGGATTCGGTATGGATAACCAAACGGGAGAATTTTCTTATAGTCCCTTATCCAAACTGTATTTGGTGTCCACTATTTTGACTCTGAAATATATTTTATATTTTTCAGAAGGCGATACCCATGTTTCGCTATCAGGTAGTGCTGAAATATGGCGTTCCCGGATTTTAAACATGTTAGAAGCAAAACAAGAGTTGGATTACAACGAAGCTAGGCTGTATGCGGCATTATCTGATGAAGACTGCATACAGTTTTGGAACCAAACTTCTATCAACGAAGATATAGTGCTGGGAAGCTTTGAAAAAGAGTTTTTCTGCGAGATAGAAGGAATCAATCTTCGGTATAGAGATGGATTTGATTTTAAGCAAACCATTTTGTACGCGCGTATAGTAGATTTGAAAAAACAACTATCAGATTCTAAGTCGGCGACTGAGCATCATGCAATATTGGCGGAACTGCAGCAGCTTATCAAAACCTATAACCGCATGATTGAGCCTGATAAGCCCTTTGATATAGTTGCGGCCCAAGCTGCTTGGCTAGGGAAGGAATATAAACCTGGGGAGAGTGTAAAAGATGCAACTGCGCAAACTGTTACCAAAGACGCCGTTCTTGCGTGGTGTGAACAGAATATTTTCCCTTTAGCCGAATACGAAAATGCGAAATCAGAGCAGAAAGATAAGATGTTATGTGAATATGGTTTTGATACTATCAAGGACAGTCGATTAGCATTATTGCGGGATTATATAATGAAGAAAGGGCGTGAAATAAAACAGCAGAAAGCTATTAACGGGCTTTTAGCTGAGGAGAAAATCCCATATATATTTGAATCCAAACAAATTTCGAGTATAAAAGGAGAGATTGAAAAAGGAAAAGTGTATTGGATACTGATTGAAACACAATGTGCCACGGAGTAGAGTATTTTGTCACGCGTCGATGCTTGGCGTCTTACGCTAAGCATCTCCTTGGCTGTTGGTCATCCAGCAGCCAAGGATCGAGGCGTGGCGAAATGCTTGTATGGTGGCACATGTAGGGATGATGTTAAATGATAGGGCAGGTATAAAGCCGGCAGAGAAAGGATTTTCTCTGCCGGTAATATTTTATATTTTAGGGAGAAACGAGAAAACTAGGCATAGTATAAATAAGTATGTTTATATGGGTGTGAAATTTTAGCGAAAGCGGTAAAATATATGTGGGAATATTAGAGCTGGAAATTTTTCGACAATTGCGAAAATTTTACATCGAAAGGATTGCTGTAGTATATGTGCCATCAGGATGAAGATTTACGTAAAGAGCTATTTAACTTAGGAAATAGCGTAGATACTTGTAACTATTTGGAGAATATGTATAAAATTCTATCGGATGATGAAAAAGAAAAATATGCTTTTCAAAATAATTTTTCTAGACTAATTATTGCGGGCATAGATATAAGGGATTCAAAAACAAAAAAGACTCCTTTGATAAAAAAAGAGTGGTTGTTTTTGCCAGCCGGTCAGAAACAAATATCGTTAGCTCAATGTACCTTTTACTCTCAATGGATGAAAGACATGAAGGAGCATGTTGCAAAACTGTTTAACACGGATACGACGCAAACGGAAAAGGTAAGAAAAAAATTTTGTTTATGGATAATAAAATTAAATTATCGTACAGAAAGCAATAATGTAAGAGTAAGGGCATATAAAAAGTTACGGAAACAACTGGACAAAATCATGAAGAAAACGAGTGAAATCATGAGTTGCATCGGTTGGGAACAACGTATTTTTGATGATGCAGAGAGCCCTCTTATTTTTGACAGTAAATTTAAAGAACTTATCAAAATTCCATTTTCTTTACCAATTATTGGAGTTGTGCATGGTGGATTTTTATTGGAGTTCTATTTAGAATATGTGAATAAAAAGGAATTATCTATCTTATATAGCAGTAAAGAATTTTGGGCTCTTTATGCGGCTACGTCATATTTTTCTTTGCGGGAAAAAGACAGCACTGGTGAAATAAAGAATTTTAATCAGTGTAAGAAACGCATAAGCAGCCGAAGCAGTGAACGAAAAGAAAAAATGAAAGATTGGGCTGCTCAATTATGGATTTACGGTGCATTTGCTTTTGCAGATAAAGAAAGATACAATATTCCTCGAAGGCGAGAAGTTAAAAGCGTAACGTGGGAAATGGAACCATTAGACGAATGGACCATAATAAACAATCTTTTTGAATATATAAATTTTGAATGGAATGATACAGCCCCATATGTTTCTGTGGATTGGCAAAAAGGCCCAGCATTTAATACCAAATGTAAATCTTCGTTTGAAAATGCGTTGAAGAATCCGCAGCATTCATTATTTAGTGATTTCATTTATAGCAGAGATAATATAGATAAGCCGGTT
>NZ_SJOT01000048.1:0-5697 GCF_012027795.1 Megasphaera sp. SW808 | reverse complement strand
TTTCACTAAGGGGAATATATAATAGAATATAAAAAAAACTAAAGGTTTGCCACGCATGGTAAATATATACGTGACAAACCCTTCGTATTATGGCCTCAATTCATTAACTAGCCGTCCATCCGCCGTCAATTGCAATATCTGCTCCAGTAATATAACTTGCCTTATCCGATGCTAAAAAAAGAATAACGTTTGCAACTTCATCAGGTGTGCCGACACGCTTCATAGGCGTACGCGAATCTATAATCGTAGTATAAGAAGGATCTTGCAGTACCTTCTCTACTAACGGAGTAGCTATAAATGCAGGCGACACACAATTTACACGAACACCTTTTGTAGCCCATTCATTTGCCAAACCCTTAGTAAAATTACGTATCCCAGCTTTACTTGCTCCATAGATCGATAATCTTTGCATGTTGATGTGACTTTGCAAGGATGACAAGCTAATAATAGCCCCCTTCTGTTGTTTTAACATTTCCTTACCCACTTCAACCGTGCAGAAATACGCCCCTTTCAGATTGATATTCATAATATAATCCCAATCTTCTTCTACGTAATCTACTGCATATTTTCTATTATTAACTCCAGCAGAATTAACTAACACATCAATTTTGCCAAATTGATCTATAACATCGCCGACCATTTGCTTGATCTCAGCTACTTTACTTACATCCACCGCCAAGGCGCTTGCAGAAAATCCCGCTTGCTGCAATTCATCAGCAAAAGACTGACACTCTTCCAGATGGCGGCTGGCAATAATACAATGTGCGCCTTCTTCACAAAAACGCCTTACCGTAGCAGCGCCAATTCCTTTGCTGCCCCCTGTAACTAGTACGATTTTCCCGGAAAATTCACCCATTATCATCCACACCCCTTCTCAAAAGGATACGCGCATACAGTTTCATCAATGTTCTTTAAAGTAGTCAGCGTTTTCCTTAAAACGAGTAAACAATTCACCTACGTCGCTCGAGAAGGAAACGTACTGTACGCCTCGTTTTTTCCATTCTACGGCTTTCTTCACGTCGTCGACGAAGAAGCCTACGGCTACGCCGACTTCTTTCGCCTGAGCCATGATTTCATTCATCTGTTCGATGACCTTCGGATGATCTACCTGGCCGGGGATGCCCAAGGAGGCCGAGAGATCGTAGGGGCCGACGAACAAGACGTCTACGCCTTTGACCTTCAAGATTTCCGGCAGAGCGTTGACGCCGTCCTGGCCTTCTACCTGAAGGATAACGGCCGTTTCTTCATTGGCCTTGCCGAAGAAATCGGCTTTATCGATGCTGCCGTAGCGGCCGGCGCGAACGAAGCGGTTGCAGCCGCGGCTGCCTTCCGGCGCGAATTTAGCGGCCTGTACGGCAATTTCAGCAGCTTCCTTAGAGCCGATATTCGGAATCTGAACGCCGTCGGCGCCCAAGTCCAGGGCTTTGTCGATCAATTCGGGATTGCCTTCGTATACGCGGACGATAGCCGGAATATCCGTCAATTTCGCAGCGCGGATCAAGTCGACGGTGCTTTCCAAGGGAATTTCGCCGTGCTCGTTGTCGATGATGACAAAGTCAAAGCCTGCCAAGCCAGCGATTTCTACGACGGCCGGGTAATTCATGTTGAGGAACGGCCCAAATAACCGTTCGCCATTTTTCAATCTTTCTTTAAACTTACTCATAACGACTCCTATATAATATGTAATATATGTATGTAATAAATTTATTCAACCTCAATAACTTTAGATGGGTTCATAATATTATTAGGATCCCAAGCTTTCTTCAATAAACGCATAAGTTTTAATTCACCTTCAGGAGTAAATTTTTCAAATTCCTCTTTTTTCTTATAGCCAATGCCGTGTTCGCCAGACATCTTTCCGCCCAGGCTATATACCAATGCAAAAATATCATCATCATATGCATGCAAGGTATTCGCCCATTCTTCTGGACCTTGATTATGTGTATTCAAAATATTCACATGAATATTGCCATCACCAATATGAGCTACAATACCGCCATCAATATCGTGTTTCTTCATGATATTCGGAAGTTCTGTTGTGACATTGATAATTTTATCAAGAGGAACGACATAGTCCGAACTAGCCCAAGTCAAGCAAATTTCGCGGCAAGCATCGGCAAATTGTTTTCTGGCTTCCCAAATTCGGTCATCAGCCATCAGTACCTCGACGGCACCAGCCTCATCGCATAAATCGCCTAATTTTTCCATTTTTTTATCGAGCTCATCTTGATCGTATGATTCAACAGTAATAATATCATACACGCCATTTTTCTTAGCGTACGGCAAATCGCATTTAATAAAATCGCCGCTAATAACAATAGCCCGGTTATCCATATATTCAATGCTTGTCGGCTCAATACCTGCCTTCAAAATCTTTCTCGGCAAAGCTAACGCTTTTGCAGGATCATCAAAAATAGCAACGATATCGAAGGAATACGGCGGCAGCATCCTCAATTTTAACGTCGCTTCTGTAATAATTCCCAGTGTACCTTCAGATCCACAGATCAATTGCTCTAAACAGTATCCCGTGCTGCATTTTTCTAACCGGGCACCAACTTTTACAATGTCGCCAAGCGGTGTTACAACAGTAAGGTCATAGATTTGATGACGAGTCGTACCATAACGAACAGCTTTGTTTCCCCCAGCGTTGGTTGCTAAATTTCCGCCTATCTGACAACTTTCAGCACTGCACGGATCGCCGGCATACAATAATCCTTTTGCTTTCGCAGCTTGCTGCAAATCAACAGTACGAACGCCTGGCTGAACCACGCAGTACAAGTTTTCGGCATCCATTTCAAGAATCTGATTCATTCGTTCTAATTCTATAACAATTCCATGATGCACAGGAATCGCCCCGCAAGATAGCCCTGTTCCAGCCGAACGCGGCGTAATTGGAACTAAGTATTTATTAGCTAACTTAACAACTTCGGCAACTTCTTCAGTAGAAGCCGGAAATACAACAACTTCAGGATAACTGAAATAAATAGAATTCCCTTCTTCGTCAGTCTTATAAATCTCTAATTTATCTGGATCCGTCGTAGCATATTTATCTCCGACAATTTTCTTTAATTCATTGACAACTTCATCTGTCACAGGATTGTATTTCATAAGTATTCCACCCTTTCTATAGCTCTACATGTTTGATAAAAAGACCTTTTTTTGCAGACCGATAGGTGACCTCAAAAAAGGTCTTTTCATTATTTCGCCAAATTCAATAAAAGTTAAATTACTCCATCCCAATTTTCTTATCAAAATTGATTAAAACAGGGAATAAACCCGTTCCAAGGGCTAAAGCAATAAATAACATCAAAGCCCAATAATACGAACCAGTAGCTCCAACAATCAACCCGACAACGATAGGAACAACTGCACCACCGACATTGCCAAACATATTCATAATGCCACTGAGAGTGCCACTATATTGCCGATCCGCAACAATCGACGGTAAAGACCAGTACATTGTTCCACACCATTTTTCAAAAAACATCGAGATACTAAGCATCGCAATAGCAAAGTAGATATCTGTTGCTACTGAAAGCAAATACATCGGAACAGCAATGCATACACCTAACAGAGGAAATAACCGTCTGAATACGGCATTAGTATCTTTTGCACTTTGACGAATTTTATCAGTAACGACACCGCCTAATAATTGTCCAACAGTTCCTACTGCATAAATTAAGAAAATAGACCAACCTAAATCTTTAATATTCAGATGATGTACTGCCGCCAAATATAAGGCGCCCCAGGTCATTAAACCATACCAAAATGCATCATAAGCGCCAAATCCCAGACATACTCCCCAGAAACTCCGTGAACCTAAATATGTCGTAGCCGTTGAACCAGATTTTGCATCATCCATGTTTTGGCCGCTTAAAGAACTAGCATCCTCTTCTTCAAAAGCTTTGCGTAAATATTCACGTTCCGCTTCATTAATGCTCTTATTCGTTTCCGGTGTAGATCCAATAATGGGTTTACAAGCTAGCACTACAATAATTGTTAATACGCCTGCTGCAATTAAAGCGCCACGCCAACCGTCAAGAAAAGCTACAAATAGTGCACATAACGGTGCTCCTAACGCATTCCCCAAAGCCGAACCGGAATCCATTAATGCAGCACCTTTACCACGTTCATTTTTAGTCAGCCAGACAGACTGTAATTTCCCTCCAGAGGGATAAATCGGAGCTTCTGAAATACCCAATAATGCACGAATAGCAATAAACATTGTGCTATTATGGATAAATCCAGTAAAAATCTGAAATATCCCCCACAAGATCCCTGTACCGACAATAACTTTACCGGGTGCAAATTTATCGCATAACCATCCAGAAGGTATCTGCATTACTACATAGCCCCAAAAAAATGCACTCAGAATGACACCTACAAGTTCAGGGCTAAATTGCAAATCTTCCTGAATCATAGGCATTAATACAGAAATAACAGCACGGTCTACGTAGTTGATAGTAACGAGAATCAGCAATGCTAAAAACACTCGCCATCGAACGTTTGTAGGTTTTTGAGTTAATTGAGTCATAAAAATTTCACCATCTTTCTAAAAATATCGCTAAACCTTAAAACTTGCAATATGTGCCTCATAAAAGCCTCCGGAGCAAATATCCGCACACACTATATATATAACCCTGCGCAGGTTACAAGCCCTTCGATAAAAATCCATCAGTTATTTAACTGAATTCGATAAAGTCCCAATGTCAGATATAGTTATTTCTACTAAATCTCCAGAACGAAGATATTTAGGCGGCGTAAAACCTACCCCTACGCCAGAAGGAGTACCAGTTGCAATAACATCACCTGCATAAAGAGTAGTCCCTTCCGATAAAGTTTGAATTATTTTAGAAATGGAAAAAATAAATTCCTTAGTGGTAGCATGTTGCCGTATTTCTCCATTAACCTTAGTCATAATTTCAAAAAAACTTGGGGCTTCATCTTTTAGTAAAATACACGGTCCCATAGGAGCAAATGTATTAAGGCTCTTCCCATGAAACCATTGCCCATATTTACTTTATAAATCTCTCGCAGAAACATCGTTTAGAATAGTATATCCATACACATACTCCATTGCATTTTCTGCCGATATATTCATACCTGTTTTACCAATAACAACAGCTAGCTCCCCCTCATAATCTAATGCCTTCGTTATCATTGGATGGGAATCAATCAATTCTTCAGGTCCAATAATTCCCGAAGCAGCTTTTGTAAAAATAACTGGACATGACGGTAATTTTTTTTGTATTTCCATATTAAAATTTTTTTCAAATTCACCTACATGTTCTACATAATTTTCGCCAATACAAAATATATTTCTTCTCAAATTCATAATAGGTGCAGTAATAGTGATAGCATCAATATTTAATGATTTAATAACGTAATATTCTTTTTTTTTAACTTAGCTTTCAGCCTATTTAATCCATTAGGTCCTAAAGAAATAAAATCTAAAAGGTTTTCAGGAAGGTGTACCGATATTGCGTGAGATAAATTTTCTGCACTATACACTTCATCCCCATCCAGTATCCCCCATTGGAGTTTGTTATTGCACTTAAAAGATACTAATTTTCTTATATTCATGACTATCACCTTTTACCACATTTATAAACGCCCTCGACATTCTTAATTACGAATTATTTCGTATTTACGTTTGTATTTATATTTTTGCACGTTATACAATTAAAGTCAATACTT
>NZ_SJOT01000047.1:0-6594 GCF_012027795.1 Megasphaera sp. SW808 | reverse complement strand
TTTTAATTTTGTATTTTGGTGAAGAGCTTGTTAGAGATTTTAAACAAAATAAAGATGTACCATTAATACAAATTTTAAGGAATATAAAAAAACATGGCACTATGGATTTTTGGATTCGCCTTATGATAGTGGAAAACTATATTAAAGAATTATTCTCGATAAAACCAGAGATTATAAACGACAAGATGCGCACTTTGGAACCGATTATTCAACAATGTTTTCTCAAAGCACAAAGTGAAAATGAAGTGTTGCAATGCTTGGAATGTTTATGGGAGGTATTGTGTAATGACCCGATTTTTCAATATCCACTTGATCCTGTGAAAAAATCTCTGTAAATGCAGATCGTCTATGATAATTGTTGGGGCTGCCGCACGAAGAAGAGATAATGCTTCTTCGTGTGGCAGCCCCTTTATTATGCCTATTTGGCGACAAAAAATGGCTATCACGCGAAGATGATTTTTTTCCAGTGATAGCTATTTTTGCTATATGGAATAAAAGTATAGTTATATCATTGTAAAATTTTACGACTTTTTAGGGTACAGTCTTTGGAAGGAAAAACTGTCATAATGTAAATAGAGCAAACAAGCTCAAATTGATAAGTTAACATGAAGGAGGAAGTCAAAAATGAAGAATACTAAGAATAATTCTTTGAGCACAGTCTTTTTTAACGGATATGAAAGTTTAGAAAAACTAAATATTGCTCCTTGTCCGGGGTTCATACAATGCGAGAAATCTCCTAAAGGGGACATCGGTATGTCAAAGATACCTGACTGCATGCCATTGGCATTAGATACGATTACAGTATATCCAGTAGACTGGTATGCAAACACTGGCAGGGTTCTGTTTCCAGTAGGACCGCAGAATGAACAGAAAGCTGATATGCCTGTTTTAAACGAATCCTGTACACCTTTCTCAGAAAATGAAGATGGATATTTATTGTACGATACCGGGAAAATTGTACATAAAATTGCTAACTTCACTGTGGAAATACAGAGTTTGAGAAAGGTCATTGCTTTGAGCGGCGAAAAAGTTATGATTCGCGTGTGTATACATAGTGCGACACAGGACGTAATATGGAGTCTGCCGAAGTCCGAGTGGCAATCATTTATTACAAAACTCGCTTCGGAACACCCAGAATTTTACCTTTTGGCCGACTATCCCAATGCCGCGAGAGTCTTTAAACAATATACCGGCAAATTATACGAAGATAGCCTTAATCAATTGCCGGAGGAAACTTTCTATGAAACGGCCGGCTGGTATGAACAAGATGACGGAAAATTTCACTACGTTTCCGGGCTTGATGCGAATTGCAATAGCCCACGATGCTTAGCTCCTATTAGTTCATACGAAGAGGCAAAGGCATTATGGCAGTATGGACAGAGTATCTTACAGATTGGCGACCTTGAAACGTTGTTGCCGCTTTTCTTGCAGCTGCATATCGGATATACTATGGCTTTCTTCGAAAAAGCCGGACATCCAATACAATTTATTCTGGCTTTAGTTGGACCAACAGGTAGCAGAAAAACGGCACTTGCCCGTTGTCTGTATTGCTTGTTTGATAATGATGAAGTAGTTAACTTCACAGCAACGGATAGAGCCATAGAATTAATTGCGATGAGTTGTCATGATTCCGTCTTTGTTTTAGATGATCTTAGCGACGTCAGAGATAAAAATAGCGATAGCAAATTAAACCGTTTTTTACGGCAAGTAGGCGATTCGGCCGGTCGAGCTAAGTCTAGCAATGGCGGGCGTGACGTGGAACGAGTAGATACGCGTTTTGCTGTAGTTGTAACGGCAGAATCGTCGCTGGACTGTCTGCAACAATCCGGGCAGTTACGGACCTTGGAAGTTCAGATTACTCCATCTACGGTTGATAACGCCAAACTACGCGAATTTCAAAATGAGCGTAGTTTGGCTAAAATGGAAAAAAGATCCAGCTTAATAGAGCGATATATTAGCGCATATGTTCGATTCCTAGAAGACACATCTGAAGAATGTTTGCGATATATTATCCGCTTTGAACCAGCTTCCTTATCAATGGCTTTTGACCGCCAGGCTGAAATTTACCGTTCGCTTTCTATCACGGCAACGCTGATATTACGGTGTGGCGTTTATTATGGAGCCATAACGTCAAGCGAGGCAGATAGAATGTATCGGGAAGAATGGCTTCCCTTACTACAGGGACTCATGAAAAAGAATGAGCTGAAAGGGAAAACAAGCAACCCTGTATATATGTTCATAACAGCACTGTCACAATTGCGAGCTACAAAGCAGATGATTCTTGCTGCCTCTCGTGATGTATTCCAACAGAATCCGACTCAATATGTAGGATTTTGTGACGGCGGACTTGTATGTTTGAGACCGGATAAAATTTATGCAGACGTACAAGCATATTGGGGGCAACTGGGCTATCGTATAGAGGGTTCAGCCAATGACCTCTTTTCCCGTTTGTTAAAGGCTGAAATCAGTGAAGGGTATGAGCAGAAAGATCATGCCCCAAAGAAATTAAAAATCATTACTATTAATAAAGAGAAAATGCAAATTTTATGTATATGCTGGGAAAAGGCTATGCAATATATCCAAGAGCATACAGATTTGGGATTAGGAGGTAATTTCAAATGGGTAAAATAATTTACATTCACACGAATTTGATTTGTCTAACTAGCAATCCGAGAACGCTCTTTACCATTTTACTATGCAGGCAGATGCCCAAATGCGAAGTGTGGGTGTTCGAAAGCGTCGATGAAGCCATTACATTTACAATTCAGTACAATAATTGGATTGGCTTTAGCAATCCCAATGGAAACGGCGCATTGAAAATCCCTAGGGGCGAGTTTTGTATGTTGAATCCGGCCGTCCCCACTACACTCCCCATGACGCCTACCAGTGATGGCGGGTATGTGTATAACATAAATACAGGCATCGTACAAGCTCCTTGCGTAGGATATTGGAGTGTTGATGCTATTAATGGGTACGCGGTGGTCAGCAATTTAGATGGGCTAATGCATTACTTGTTGGATGCTGGTTTCCTGTATCCTCATGCTGTTTGGATCGACGGTGGAACAGTCGAACAGGCTCAAAATATCGCCTTTAGCCACTATATTCGGCGCTTTTATACACGATATGACGGGCAAAATGAAATGATAGCACTGCCGGAGGATTCGAAAACGCTGATTTATCAAGACCCCCATTTTTACGAACGGGAACAGCGATACCAACCCGGTTCAGCTATGCAGGTCTTGCGAGAACATGGGCTTTTTTAAAGGAGGTATTTTAGATGGAACGTATGTGGTATTCGCCAAAAGAACTCATTGTCGCCAATGGAGGGGTTTTACCCTTGAGTTTGGCAGCTGTTTATACGGCTATCCGGCGCGGAGAAATTCCTGCTGAACGTATTGGACGGCGGATTTTGATTCCAGCTTCATTTTTGAAGGAATTGGCTAAAAAACAGTGTTAAGTTAAATAGGCGGGACGACCTTGAGTCGTCCCGTTTTATATCAATTTATATTGGGAGAGGAGCGATATTCAAATGAGACGAGGAAATAAAGAAGGAACAATTTACTACAATGAAAAGCGAAAACGGTATGAAGGTCAGATTCGTTATGTAAAGCCCGATGGTAAATACGGACGAAAGCTCTTTACTGGGCATAGCCAGAAGGAAGTCATGCAGAAAATTAAAGACTTTAATGAGCAGTGTGATAATCCGGGAGCAGAAATGACCGTGAAGGAATGGATGGATAAATGGCTGAACGAGTATAAAAGGCCGGAAATTAAAATCAAAACATATGAACGGTATCGGTGTGCCATTGTTCTTCATATTAATCATTATATAGGCAAGGAGTTGTTAAAAAATCTTACAACGTTAAAGATTCAAGAGTTAATCAATAAGCTTACGACTGCTCCGGCGAAAAAGGGCGGATACTTGGCTCCCAGAACGATAAATTCCGTTCGACGGATTCTTATTTCGGCCTTTAACGACGCTGTGACTTACGATATACTTCCAAAAAATCCGGCTTTGGGAACGAAGCCGGTTCGAGTAGAGAAGACTGCCATGCACATTCTGTCAAAGAAAGAAGCAGCAGAGTTGTTGCATGTTGCTCGTAAGGCTGATTATGGATCGTATATGGTCATAAAACTGGCTTTAGAAACCGGTATGCGGATTGGCGAAATATTCGGTTTGCAATGGAAAAATATCGATTTAGAAAAGAAAAACTTGCTGGTAGCAGGGACTATCGTACATACCAATCATACTAATATATACCAGCCGACAGGAAAAACGAAAAGCAGTTACCGCCGTATTCCCTTTTCTAGCGCATTAAAAACGACGTTAATGGAATATAGAGCATGGCAGCAACGTGAAAAAGAAAAATGGGGTGAAATGTATACAGATAGTGATTTCGTCATTACCAAGCCATTAGGCGGTTTTAGCGATCCCAGCAATTTCTCTGCCCGAACGTTTAAAAAGTTGTTGGATAAAGCCGGGATTACCCGCCAATTTCGCGTTCATGACTTACGCCATACGCACGCAACATGGCTGTTGGAAGCCGGCATCAATGTAAAAGTTATATCGGAACGGCTGGGGCACTCCAGCTGCCGGATTACGATGGATACATACAGTCACGTCATGCAGACGATGCAGGATAAGGCTGTGGAAATGTTGGAACAGATTAATGCCGAATTGGATGAAAAATAAAAATGGCCTTCCTAATGGCCTTCCTTGCATAAAAAAACGAGCAGTCCTGAACTTCTTCAAGACTGCTCATTTCAGTATTTTGGCGGAGTGAGAGAGATTCGAACTCTCGCAGGCCTTGCGACCTCTAACGATTTAGCAAACCGTCCTCTTCAGCCTCTTGAGTATCACTCCACATCGTCGGCTGACTAGATAAGTATACTATGGATACCAGTATATGTCAAGGGGAAACATTACGGTAATATGTGAATATTTTTTCCCTGGCTTCGCAGCCACATGGTAATGCCTTCGCCAAATACTTCAGCTGAAATAGTATACATGTTTTCAGTTTCTTTTTCGATGACAGCCGTAGGAAGGCGATCTAAGATGGCTTCGACGTCTGGTCCTGAATAGGTAAAACGAATGCGCTGCAGTCGGCCGCCGTACATGAATTGTACCCGTTTGCGAAATTCTCCTTCTTGAAACCGGTCGGCGTACAGGACTCGAAAGGTATCAGGCAGGACTTTTAAGTCGGCGATTCGGTCTATGCGGTATATCGTTGGGAAGGAGTCGTTGATGACATCGAAATGCTGCTGCACGTCCTTGTCTTCAATAAAGGCAGTCAAATAGAAATAGTACTCGGAAAACATAATGGCTGCCGGTTTTAATTTGCGCGCGACCAGCTTTTTATCCTTGGAGCGCTTATAGGCAATTTCGATATAATGATGGCTGCGGATAGCCTGCCCTATAGTCCAAAGCTTGTCGATGAAAACTTTTTTATGATGCGGTTCGATGTAATGGAAGGCTTCGTTTTTTATGAGTTCGCGAATGACGTCCCGATTTTGGGCAGCTACGCAATTTGTTACTAATTTATCCAGCATAGCCGTCATTTCTTTTTTGGTAAAGGCTCGGCTGTCCAGGAGAATCTTGCAGATTGCCAGGATTTCGCTGTTGGAGAACGTAGATACATCTGTCGTTTTCATCATATAGCCTTTTTGCCGTCTGTCGTAGAATATGACATAGCTCAGCAGCGTATCCTCTTCTTGCTGATATTGCAAATATTCCTGCAAATCCTTGATGTCGCGCTGGATGCTGCGGACGGTTACGCCATGCCGTTTCGCTTCTTCGTCGGCATGAATGCAGCGGCCTTCTCTAAGCTTCGTGTACAAACTGAGAATGCGGTTGATTTTATTTGGTGATTCTTTATCGCCCTTTATTCTATGCATGCGGAACACCTCATAGGTAAAAAAATTCCTTGCCTTCTCTTTTATTATAATCCATTCCAGCAGTCTGGCAATGGTCATGTTTTGCTCTTGGAATGTTCCGTTTCTTTTAAATGCCGCAGTATTTTTAATTGCGACGAACAGGGAAATCCCTGCTTGGGAATCGATAAATAATAGCTTTCATTCTTCCGGTCGAACAGAAGGGACATATTGGCGTGTTGTTCTTCCAGACAGTTGCGAATTGTCTGGATATCTCGTTCGACGGAACGCTCCGTTACATGATGTTCAAAGGCAAAATTTGCTTTATGGATCCGCTCGCCTTTCAGCAAACGGTAAAATAGCAGCAATACGCGATGGGCTTTTTCCATATACTCACATCTTTCTTCCATGTAGTTATACAGAGATAGTATCATATGAGTACGACGATATTTGTCGTCACAAGAATTTTTTCTATATTCTTGTGACTTTTGCGAAAGGCTTAATAGACGACAATATTTGTTGAATATGTGGTTAATGGCAGCAGGCTATGTGCTATGAATCGTCAAAAAAAATCTTTGCATTTTGCTAATAAAAATCAACCATTCTGGAATGTATAATGGAGATGTTCTAATTAAGCTTGATTGGATAATCCATTCATGTGAAAAATAGGGAGAGGCGATAGAAGGAGGTACTTTGATAAAATATTAGATACAAGGCATTTCC
>NZ_SJOT01000046.1:0-7125 GCF_012027795.1 Megasphaera sp. SW808 | reverse complement strand
TCTGAAAAAATATGGCTCGACTTCGCCGTTCCATTGCGCAGATGGAAGCTACAGGCGGTACAATTCATGAGGTAATTACAGATGATCAAAGCATGGACTGACGAAGCCTGGGAAGATTTTGAATATTGGACAAAGCAAGATAAGAAAACACTGAAACGTATTTTACAACTTCTGAGAGATATAGACCGCAACGGATAAAGGAATTGGCAAGCCGGAACGGTTAAGCGGCGATTTATCCGCCTATTGGAGCCGTCGAATAGATGAGTATATCGCATAGAAAAGGGCATAATAAAAATCGTCCAGTGCGGTTCTCATTATAGGGATACATAACAAATTTAATAGTAATACAACATAGTTTACACACATATCAAAGAAACGGCCGCATGTAGAAACTTATTTTCTCATGCGGCTACTTTGTCAATTTTATCATATTTATAGAGAAGGTACAGGCGTAGAACGCTATATGTTAATCATCCATAATAGATTCTATTCCATGCCGCTTTTTAGTATTTGGATTTAGGGTAGATGATGGGGTAGAAAAACAGCCATAAAAGGCTCTTAAACGCAAAACAGACCTTCCTGAAACCAGATATACGTTCTAGTTTCAAGAAGGTCTTGCATCTCAGCACCTAAACCTTTCCATTTGTGCCAAAAATGGCAATATGCCGTTTTACATTTTCATATGTACCTGCTGCTGCAGCGCTGCTGAAATCAAAGTACGTCGCGTCTTCTTTCTCATGGGCTATCTGCTTTACATGAGCGGAAACAGCCTCATAAGACGATGTAGCGATATTGATCTTTTTAATTCCGTTATGAATACAGCGGCGAAAATCTGCTGGAGAAATGCCGGAGCCGCCATGCAGTACCAAAGGGCAAGATACGACGTCCGCAATTTCCTTCAGGCGGTCGATACGCAGATTCGGAGCCCCATGATAATGACCATGTACCGTACCGATAGCTACCGCTAAAGCGTCTGCCTTTGTTTCTTCGGCGAAATATGCAGCTTCTTCCGTGCGGGTAATAAGTTCTTCCGCACTGTATGTGCCTTCCGCCCCGCCGATGCAGCCTATCTCGCCTTCTACATCGGCTCCATACCAGGAAGCCATGGCCTTGACTTCCTTGGTCATGGCAATATTTTCTTCTATCGGCCGCTTGGACCCGTCAAACATAACCGATGTAAAGCCAAGCTCCAACGCCAGACGGATCGTTTCCATCGAAACGCCGTGGTCTAAATGAACTGCTACCGGCACAGCAGCTGCTTTAGCGCCATGAATCATAATCGGCCCCAGCAAGTGTAACGGAGAATAGGACAACCTTCCTTCGCTGATCTGCAGTATGATAGGAGCGTTTAATTCTTCGGCAGCCCGAATAGCCCCCATCACCATTTCCATATTCGATACGTTAAACGAACCAATGGCATACGAATTGTCGTGAATGCCACGGAGCAACGTACTCAATTTTACCAAAGCCATATCAGCGTTTCCCCTTTTTATGAAATAATTGCGTTTAAAATCAGAATACCGGCTATGCCGCATACGCCAATAACGCATTCCATGACGCACCAGGTACGAACGGTTTCCTTAATCGTCAGGCCGTAAAATTCTTTAAACATCCAGAACCCCGGATCATTCGGAGGCCCAAAGTTTACGGAACCGGCACCGGTTGCCAATACCATCAGTTCCGGACTGACATTAGTTACGGCAACGATCGGCGCCATGATACCGGCCGTCGTCAGACCGGCAACTGTCGCCGAGCCTACGGCCGCACGGATAACCGAAGCCACAAACCAGGCTAGGATCAGCGGAGAGAAGGGAGCGTTTTCTGCCAGCTGTGCAATATACTGCCCTACGCCGCTGTCCACGAGAACCTGCTTAAAGGCTCCGCCGCCGCCGACAACCAGCAAAATCATGGCAATGGCCAAAACGCCCTGCTCAATAGATTTCATGACGTCGGAAATAGATCTGCCGCGGCCGATGCCAAAGGTATAAATCGCGACAGCCACTGCAATAAACAAGGCCATATCCGGATTCCCTACAAAATCCATGACGATATTAATCATGCTGTCTTTCGGGCAGACTAATTTGGCAATAGACGCAATGGCCATGAGAAATACAGGAATTAACGCCGTAAATAAGCTGATGCCGAACCCGGGCATTTCCTCTTCCGAAAAGTTCTTTTCAGATGACAAGCCTTCCGGAATAGCCGGATGCAGGTCTGTCATGGTCCGATACAAAATAGGGCCGGAAATAATAACCGTCGGGATAGCAATGATGATGCCGTACAACAGCGTTAACCCGATATCGGCATTGTACAGTACAGAAATCGCCGTAGGTCCCGGATGAGGCGGCAGAAAACAGTGCGTAACAGATAAGGCCGCCGTCATAGGCACGCCGACTTCCAGCAAGGGAAGATCTGCTGATCTGGCAACGGTAAATACAATCGGAATCAGCAGTACCAAGCCTACTTCATAAAACAGTGCGATACCTACGACAAAGCCGGTAATGCATAACGCCCACTTCACATGCTCACGGCCAAATTTGTCAATCAACGTCGTCGCAATGCGCTGCGCGCCGCCGCTGTCAGCCATCAGCTTGCCCAGCATAGCACCGAAACTAATGACCAGGGCCAAATGCCCCAGCGTACCGCCGACGCCGGCTTCAATAGAAGGAATTACCTTGACCAGCGGCAGCCCTTCGGCCAGCGCAATGGCCATGGATACAATCAGCAGCGATAAAAAACTATTCAGCTTGCATTTTACAATCAATAGAAACAGCAATACAATGCCTAAGGCTAGAATAACTAACGGCATACGACTTCCCCCTTCTAAACTCTGGCTATCATTTCACCAAATTCTTCTTTTTTACGCTTGATAAAAGCAGTTACCTCGCCGGCACTGGGCATATCCTGCGAGCAGGCGTGGCTGGCAATCAGCATGGCCGCCGAAGCGCTGCCGAATTCCAAGCAGTCGATAATATCCCATCCTTCAGTCAGGCCATAGAGAAATGCCGACGTGTAGCCGTCGCCGCCGCCAAAGCCCTTAAGGCTTTTAACCGGGAACGGCTTGATGGAAAAGGATTCGCCGTTCCGCGTATAGGCTGTCGATCCATCTTTGCCGTGCGTAATGACGACGATCTGATTGCCCTTTCCCAGCCAGTAATTGGCTGATTTTTTATCGTCATGATCCTGAAACAGGGTTTCTTCCATTAAATCAAATTCTGTTCGTGAACCGATAAGGATGTCGCTGTGTTCTGCCACAAGAGAATAGTACAATGATACTTCTTCTTTCGATTTCCACGTATATCCGCGGTAATCCAATACAAATACAACCTTTACATTATGTTTCTTGGCATAACGCAGCCCTAAGAGCATTGCTTCCCGCGAAGGGCTAGCCGCCAAGGCCGTCCCGGAAATCAGGAACATCTTGGCCTGCTTAATATACTCTTCTGAAACCTCGTCAACCGTTAACGATAAATCAGCCGCAAAATTGCGGTTCATCAAAATGCTGCTTTCCGTAGGACTGAGTATTTCCGTATAGGTCAGGCCAATAAATTCCCCCTGCGTCGCTTCGCAGACCTGGGACGTATCAATTCCTTCTTTTTGAAAGAATTTAGTAACGAAAATTCCCATCTGATCCTTTGATACCTTGCCGATAAATCCCACGTTCTTGCCTAATCTGGCCATGCCGACAGCAATATTGGCAGGCGAGCCGCCGAGATATTTTTTAAAGGTCGTGCAATCTTCCAGAGGCTGATTCAAATCTACAGGATTAAAATCTACGGCAATGCGGCCGCTGCAGACAATATCAAATGGTTTGGAATTATCAAAAGTAATTGTATTCACACCGATCATTCCTTCCTTATGTATAAAATAAAAATTTAACAGCCCGACGATTTTTAAATCTGTGTCAGGATGCTCATTCTGTTCCGCAATCGCCCTGGCAATTGGCAAAAAAACACGGCTTCTGCAAAAAAAGAAGTGACAGCGGCCTGCCTTTTGAAAACAAGAAAACAGCAAGGACTGATAACACGCCCTTCATCCATCCGATCAGGATTATTCGTCCCAGACAGAAAAGCGACTGCAGGACATTTCAGATACCAGCATCTGCCCCGGTCTATTTCATTACCATTTCAGATACTTTTAGGCTTTGCCATAGATACAGGCCTCTATATCCTGAATCGCTGAATTTATGATACAGTCATAGTAATCCCTTCTTTCATTATTTCACGACATGCGCACCAAAATATGTTCATCTTATGACTAAAAATATTACCACAATATATTAAAATAATCAATACTTATTCAATCGGCAGAAAAAGATACACAACATATACCAATACGAGAAATAATTCATTCAGTTTTTTTCATTCATATTTCCAATATTATATGTGTCTTATTTATAAAATATTGGCACAATTATGTATATATTACCCTTAATTTTAATTGTCTCCGCTCGAATAGCCACAGATGATTATATTTTGGACATATTTTAAAATTATGATATCCTTATGTAAATCATTACTGCTTAACTGCTTGCCGTTTCTGCGGAAAAACGCAGGGATGAAATTCATGTTTCTCCTATATTACTTGTGTATTTTAAAAAATTACTTTATAATAGCTTTAAATTATATTTTGTCTATTACCTCACAGAAAGCGATACTAACCGGATGAAAATCACGAGAATTCACAAAATACAAGAAATGTTAAAAAAAGAGAAAAATTTATCTCTAAATGACTTATGCGATACCTTCAACGTATCAAAAAATACAATCCGCCGTGACATTAATTATTTAGAAAGTCAGGGAATTATAAAGAAAGTGTATGGCGGAATCATCTTGAATGAACCCTTGACCGACGCCCCGGAACCATTTTTGCTCCGGACATCTAAACACACCTTGCAAAAACAACACGTTGCCCGCGTCGCTGCTTCATTCGTTAAAGATAACGATGTTATTTTCATTGATTCCGGTACAACGACAATGCATATGCTGCCCTATCTGCTGCAGGTCCAAAACCTCACGATCATCACAGCCAGTGTAAATGTCATCAACGTGGCCGCCCTGCATGCAGAATCCCGAAAATTCAACCTCATCGCTACGGGTGGCGTTCTGTATTATCCCTCGATGGCATTTACGGGGCCCAGCGTACTGAATTGCCTTGATACCTATAATATCTCAAAGATATTTTTAGCCTCTACCGGCATTTCCCTTGAAAACGGAGCCACTAACGCTTCCATTGCAGAAAACGAAATCAAGCGAAAGCTCATGACTAAATCCGGGCAGAAATTTCTGCTGATTGATGCTTCTAAACTCGATGTGGCCTCACTGGTTTCTTTTACTCCGCTCAGTGCCTTGGACTACTTGATCATTGATTCCCTGCCGCCCCAAAAGTATGTATCTTACTGTCAGGAACATCATATAAAGCTAATAACGCCAGAACATATCCAAACAAAACAATAAATAACAAAAATAAGCCGTACCCAGATATATTTGATATACGATCTGAATACGGCTTATTTTGTTATGCATACTCACCATATATAATTTTTTAAATAACCTGAATAGCTGTATGACGGGCCAAATCCTCCTGAACCAGCTCAAGATGTGGAATGACAGCGACTCGCATGCCTGCCCGTCGCTGGACTAATTCAAATCCGCGCAGGATATTCTCTAATGATACAGCATGCGTCAAAATAGAATCCACATGTATTTTGCCGCTGCGAATCATTTCCAGGGCCAGTATGTTATGTCGCGGCGCAGACGAAAAGGTACCATACAGCGTAATTTGCCGGTAATGAATGAAATTTACATCCATTGTCAGCATCGGCGTATCCTTAGGCAATCCTGCAAAAAAACATACCCTGCCCATTTTGCTAGCCATGCGAATGCCCATATCCTGAGCCGCAGCACTGCCCGCGGTTACGATAACAACATTAGCACCCAATCCGCCGGTCAATTCCTGCACAGCCTGCACGGCATCACATTCACTGGAATTGATGTAGCCGGCATACCCAAGCTTTTTGGCAGATGTCAGCCGTTCCTCACTACGGTTGATTAAAAAAATCTTCTCTGCCCCCTGGGCTCTCGCAAGCTCCGCATGCATCAGACCAATGGGGCCGGCGCCAATAACAGCTACCGTATCCCCTAAAGATATATTCATACTCTCCTGCCCATTGATAACGCAGGCCAGCGGCTCCGCTAAAGAAGCGCTAAGATAGTCTACCTCCTCAGGAATTATGTTAACGTTGCCGGCCTGTACAGCAATAGCCGGAACACGAAGATATTCCGCAAACCCTCCATTAAAGTGATGAGCAATTGTCTTACGATGGTAGCACATATGCTGATTTCCTGACAGACAATAGGAACAATGTCCACATCCAATTCCCGGAGCAACTACGACGCGGTCGCCAACCTGGTACTGACTTATCCCTGCGCCAATTTCCACAATGGTCCCTGCAACTTCATGCCCCAAAACAATAGGCGGTACAATTGCCGAATGGCCATGGCAGAATGTACGCAAGTCACCGCCGCAAATAGCGCAGGATTTTACCTGAATCACAAGCTCTCCCGGCCCTGCATGCGGCGTTTCTATCACTTCTACCGTAATCGAACCAATTCCCTGATACACAGCAGCATTCATGTTACCAGCTCCCCTTTGTATGATATTTTTATATCATTATAGGATGCCATTTTATGAAAGTCAACACACATTTCATCAAAACTTTGCTCAAAATCACAACCATTTCCGAATCATTCCCATATCTCGTCTGCCATCATTCGCCGATTCAAGCAAACATAATTGCATAGTGATGCCTTACCTATAAAAGGCATATCCAAATGCAAAATCACGACCTCACCAAAAAGACCTGGCAACCGTTTAATCCCTCATCATGACAACTGCATTGCAGGAAGCTGCTATTTCGCATTCAAAAAAAAGAACCGCACTGCCAAGCATTTCTGCTTAACAGCGCGGTTCTTGTCTGGCGGAGCGGGTGGGATTCGAACCCACGAGACCTTTCGGCCTAACTGATTTCGAGTCAGCCCCGTTATGACCACTTCGATACCGCTCCATGCAAATACTTTATTATAATATCATTTCAGGGGCTATTCGTCAATGATTTTTTCAAAA
>NZ_SJOT01000045.1:0-7216 GCF_012027795.1 Megasphaera sp. SW808 | reverse complement strand
CTTAGGTACTGTGTGCTATGGGCTTAAATTCTGATGGGGAAAGGGATTCCCTATGGAAGTGTTTCCAAAGGTTCTACATACTGGTATTGGCCAGACCGTTGCCTTTATGATTTTATACTTTGCCAGATATTGGTTGTGCCGACTGGAGTTGGCGATAGATATAGCGTTCGCCGCATTATCAGCTGCGGCAGCCCGTTTGCTATGCTGCCGGATGCAGAGGACGACGGCAATTTCAGTCGTGATGCAGCAGATGGGACAGACTATGCACTGTTGCTGCTATGTTTCATATAATTTATACGCAGTTATATTGAAAAATGATTACGATAAGGAAAACGAAGATGTTAGTCTTGGCGAATAGAACGGGATACGACGTGTCCTATATCAGTAATGGGGATGCGTTTTTATAAACAGTGTCACAATAGCAGATATAAACTCACATGCTTTTATTCATATAATGGGTATACCAAAAATATATTTGTAGTGTTCTTGTTTAACGCTGTGGGCAGGAACCACTTGACTTATACTTTGCTCTAACGAGTATAATGGAGTAAAAATACAGAAACGGAGTATGGCGGATGAAGAGACGACAGTTTTTGAAAGCTATGGGAATCGGCGCGGCCGGGCTGTGTCTCGGCGGTACGTATTATGTGAACCGGCCGGAGTTCGGTCGGCTGCCGACAGGAATGAGGGGGGAACGTATCTTGGCGTCTCCTCATTATTACGACGGGCAGTTTCAGAATTTAGAGCCTATCGAGGAGACCGTTAAGGGCGGAGAGGCTAAGGCGATGGCCGAGTTTATCTTCGGCAGCTCTGAGGGATTGAAGCCTAAGGGACGGATGATTTCTCAAAAAACGGATTTGCATGCCCTGCCTCTCGATAAGGACTGCGTCGTTTGGATGGGCCATTCATCGCTGTACCTGCATCTCGGCGGGTATCGCATCCTCATCGATCCGGTGTTCAGCAGCTATGCTTCTCCAGCCTTTTTCATCAACCGGGCCTTTGACGGCAGCAATGTATATGGAGCCGCTGACATACCCCCTGTCGACGTACTGGTCATCTCCCACGACCACTGGGACCATCTCGACTATCCCAGCATCATGGCTCTGAAGGACAAGGTGAAGCATATCGTCTGCCCCCTTGGCGTCGGTGAGTATTTCGAGCAGTGGCGATTCGACATGGCCCGCGTCTGCGAGGAGGACTGGTATACGGCGATTCCCTTGGCTGACGGCTTGACAGTTCATGTCCTACCGAGTCAGCATTTTTCCGGCCGCATGCTGAAGCGCAACCAGACGCAATGGGCCGGCTTTGCCTTTATCACACCGGGCCGGCGCGTCTACGTTAGCGGCGACGGCGGCTATGGAAGTTATTTCCGCCATATCGGAGAGACGCTGGGGCCTTTTGATCTGGCTATTGTGGAAAATGGCCAGTACAACGAGCGCTGGGCCCGCATTCACCTCATGCCGGAGGAAGCAGCCCAGGCCGCCGTTGATGTCGGCGCGAAGACCGTCTTATCGGTACACAACGGCAAATTTGCCCTGAGCCGCCATCGGTGGGACGAGCCGTATCGGCGTTTGGCTGCCGCCAGCGCGGGAAAACCGTATCGCCTCCTTACGCCCAAAATCGGCGAGGCCCTCTATATCGGTGATGACCGGCAGGTCTTCGGGCCCTGGTGGGAACAGATGACGTAACCGGCATGGCTGCCGGTTGGGGGAGTCTGGCCGGCTTGCGGTATACTATCGGTATAAAACCGCATGGGATTGTCATGCAGATACGGAGAGAGGCCTATGTATGCGGCAGAAATCAATCGGCCGGCGGAAGAAAACCTGTAATATATGCGAAAACCCAGCGCCATGAAAGACGTATGCTCTTCATGACGCTGGGTTTATCTTTTGAGATTCAAATTGTATTAAAAGGACCGCCTTCCCAACGAGGGATGGGCACATTGTTTCAGAGTCAGGTGGTCGACGAGATAGCCTGCTTCTTCTAATGTGACGTCTTCCTTCGTGCCGTCATGCTCGAAGACGCAAAGGGGATTGTCCGCGCCGACTTCACCGCCGGGCAGGTAGATGTATTCTCCCGTTTCGCTGTCGCCGAAGATGATGCCGGCCAGGAGGTGTTTCTGGGCAATTTGGCTCATACTTTTTCCTCCTCATCAAAGGTGATTTCCAGGAGCTTGCAGTCTCGATAGTCTGCCGATACGAGGTGGAGCAGGGTGCCGTTGTAGCGGCGGGGGAACATCGTATTGGGCTGCATGCCGTGGAGGTGGCCGAAGATGCACAGGGGTACCTTGTATTTTTCCAGGAGCTCTGTAAAGCCGCTGGGCTTGGTCAGGTCGCAGACCGGCGGGTAGTGGAGGAGCAGGATGGTGTGCTCGCAGCCGAGCTTTTCCGCTTCCTGGAGAGTGCGCTCGACGCGCAGGAGCTCGCGGCGGTAGGGCTTGGCGTCCCGCTCTTCCTTGTAGTGGATGTCGCCGGGGCAGACCCAGCCGTGGGTGCCGCAGACGGCGATGCGCCCTTCGTCGAGGGTGACTGTCGTGCCGTAGAGGTACTGCATGTTGTTTTCAGCATCCATGCGGTTGAGCTTGCCAGCGCTTTCCCACCAGAAGTCGTGGTTGCCGCGGATGATGAGCTTCCGTCCCGGTAGGGCGCGGATTTCGTCCAGGTCTTCCTGGGCGTCCTTGAGGTGCATGGCCCACGACGTGTCGCCGGCGATGAGCACTGTATCGTCGGCGGTGACGCGGCTGTTCCAGTCTTCCTGGATGCGGCTCCAGTGGTCTTTCCAGCGGGGGCCGAATATTTCCATTGGCTTTTTAGGCGGATGGCCTGATAAGTGTAAGTCTCCGATTGCAAATAAACGCATGTATCTTTCCTTTCTATAGGGGATTGGTGAGTTAAGGCTGGGCGAGCTGCCCTTTCATCGCTTCGATGAACTGGGCCCGATGGCCTGGATTGGATATTTGGGGAATCATGTAGCCGACGAACAGGGGGTTGGTCAGGAAGCGGGGCATGATCTTGACGTACAGCTTGTCGTCGCCGGGGAAGTCGTAGAAGAAGATGTTGTAACTGTCGTTGCTGCGGATGAATTTGAACATGAAGTAGTCTGCCGTGCGCTGCATATAGCGTACGAACTGGGGAAGCTTTTTCTCGTCGGAGAGGATGAGGTTGATTTCATAAAATCCGATGATAGGCCGCAGGGACAGGTTGACTTCTATGCCTTCTTCGCAGAGGATGGGCGTACCGGAGAAGTGGCAGGCCTGAATGTCGTCGTGGTAGTCGTAGTGCTCGAAGCCGACGATCTGCGAGTGGGGATGGTGAATCGTCCCGCCCGACATGTAGCCGTGGTTGCGGTAGAATACGACAGAGCCGCGGCGGAAGCGTTCCATGGCCTTGACCTGACGCCATTTTTCCAGTCCGAAGCGGATGAGGTCGACGGCGTAGGCGGCGTCGTAGGTGGAAAAGTCGCCGTCGCAGTCGTCCGTTTCGATAATCAGGGTCTGCCAGGAGTTCTTCAGGACGGGGTAGGCGTTTTCCAGCCAAATCATATGACCTCTGGTATCCATGATGTTCTTCAAATGGGCTACGTCGCAGAAGGGGCAGTACGATTCGTCGCGGTGGACCGTATCGGGCTTCGTTTTCCCTATGTCTAAATTGTATTCAAGAATATGGTGCAATGGATTCTGTTCCATAGTGTGTGCTCCTTTTTTATTCATTATATATTGTAGCATACGGACTGCCTTTTTTAAACATGATGCGATATAATTATAGATACAGCTTTTCCGGCGACGGGGGAGCTGCGAAAGGATGGTAGATATATGAAGGATAACGATATGAAAGACGGGGCCTTGTGGTCGCCGGTGCTGCTGCAATGGTTCGACGCCTACGGGCGGGACCTGCCGTGGCGGCGCGACGTGCCGCGGGACCCGTATAAGGTATGGGTGTCGGAAATCATGCTGCAGCAGACGAAGGTCGAAGCGGTGCGGCCCTATTACGACAGCTGGATGGACCGCTTTCCCGATATTCCCACGCTGGCGGCGGCCTCGCAGGACGACGTGCTGCGCCAATGGCAGGGGTTGGGGTACTACTCGCGGGCCCGCAACCTCCACGAGGCCGTGCGCGAGGTCGCGGCGTCGTACGGCGGCAAGGTGCCGAAGAATAAGAAGGATATACTGGCCTTGAAGGGCGTAGGAGACTACACGGCCGGGGCTATCCTGAGCATCGCCTACGGCGAGGCCGAGGCCGCCGTAGACGGCAACGTCCTGCGGGTCTTCGCCCGACTATATAATATAGACGGCAACATCTTGTCGGGGCCGGTGAAAAAAGAAATTACGGCCTTGGTGCAGGCTCAGATTCCCCAAGGCCGGGCCGGGGCGTTCAACGAAGCGCTGATGGATTTCGGGGCCATGATCTGCATTCCCAAGCATCCCCGCTGCGGCGAATGCCCCTTGGCCGATATATGCATGGCGAAGCGGGCCGGCCGGGAGCAGGAGCTGCCCGTGCGCATCGTAAAGAAAAAGGTGCCGACAGAGCCGGTGACGGTCGTCGTCGTAGAGGACAATGGACGCTGGCTCATCCACCGCCGGCCGCCGCAGGGCTTGCTGGCGTCGATGTGGGAATTTCCCAACGGGACGGATGGTTTGGACGGCGTGCGGCAGCTGACGGAAGGCGTCGGCGTGACGATTGATGTCGACGAGGAGCCCATAGGGACGCTGAAGCACGTCTTTTCCCACAAGATATGGCAGATGACTATTTACGAAGGCCGCCGGATTGGCGGAGAGCTTATGGAAAAGGAGGATTGGCAGTGGCTGCCGAGGCGCGACGTGACGTCGGTCCCCTGGGCGGGGCCTCACGGTAAAATCACTGCTATGGCGAGATGAAGGGACCCTTTTTTATCAATTTCATGATCATCATGTCGTGCATCTGCGTGTGCTCCGCCGTGCTGTGGAACTACATCTACCGCCGCAGCCGCTGGCTGGCGCTGGTCGTCTTCGTGGCGGCAGCGACGGTTATTGCCGGCGCAGGCCTGTCTTACTACGGGCGAGTGTTTCCGGCTGTGCAGGGAACTGTCGAGGGGATGCTCCTCATGTACGGTTCCTTGGGGGCTATCAGCTGGTTTTTCCTGTTTTTCCTGGCCTTTCCCGTCTTGGTCGTCGCCTCGGCCGCCGTCTTTATCGAGCGGCGTCTGCGGCGGCGGAAGCAGAAACGGCGCGGCGTGACGACTATGCCGCCTGTACCGTCGGAGAAGGGACAAGGACGGGGGATTACGCGGCGTTCCTTCCTGCGTGGCGTCGCGGCGGTCATCCCCGTGGCGGCGGCCGGCACGAGTGTATTGGGGAATTTCGTCGGCGAGAGCTATCTGGCCGTAACCCGTCACGACTTGCACTATCCCGACCTGCCGGACTACCTCGACGGCTATAAAATCGGCCAGATTTCCGACGTTCACCTGGGGCTGTTCGTCAGTCCCGAGCGGCTCCGCGAGGCTTTGGAGGTGCTGGCGGCGGAGAGGGTAAACCGTGTGGAAATTACGGGTGACCTCATCGACGAGCTGTCTCTCCTGCCGCAGTGCGGCGACGTGCTGCGGGAGATGGCGGCGAAATTTCCCGACGGCATAGATTACTGCTACGGCAATCACGAGTATTACCGCGGCCTCGAAGCCATTGCGGCCATGCTGGAGGCGACGCCGGTACGCATTCTGCGCAACAGCGCCGTAGAGGCGTCGGCCGGGCGGGGAGAGGGCTTGGCCGAACGGTCCGGCCAGGACGGCGCTCCCTTTTACGTTGCCGGCGTAGACTACAGCTTTGCCCGCGGCGACGAAGCCTTTACGGCCCAGCGGCGGGAGTACGTGGCTCATGCTTTGGACGGCGTGCCCGAATCGGCCTTCGTCGTCATGCTGGCGCATCATTCCGATTTCATCGACGAAGGCTTTGAACGGCGCATTCCCTTGACGATGTGCGGCCACACCCACGGCGCCCAGTTCGCCCTCATCGGGCCTGTCGTCGAGTCCGTCGGCTTCAAGTACCTGCGCGGCATGTACCGCCAGGGCGGCTCATACGGCTACGTCAACCGCGGCACGGGCCATTGGCTGCCCTTCCGGGTATTCTGCTCCCGCGAGGCGACGGTCTTTACCCTGCATAAAGGATAAACAGGAGGAAACAACAGATACGTATGATGATACAAAAAGCGATTTTACATATATTGGATTTCAATACGAACATGTGCATCTTGTCGCAGAAGGACCTCGATTTCAGCAGCGACGTCGTGTACGAATACGTGGACAAGCGCATGAACCGCATCCTGCAGGACGCAGGCCAGCAGACGGGCGTATTTTACGCGACGAGTAATTATCAGGCCCTGCTGCAGCAGCTCATCGGTGGAGAAATCAGCTTCGACGAGTTCGCCTCGCAGACGGCGCGGCAGCTCTACGACATCTTGTCGCACTGTGACGGGCCGTCGTCGCTGGACGTCCTCGTCGTCGATTTCAATGACGACGCCGACGTGCGCTGCATCGGCGTGCTCCTGCTGGACAACAAGACGGCCTACACCCATCAGATATTGGACGACGACGGGGCGGTGTACAACAAGCTTATCAAGCATTACGCTATCCTGCCCGGCGCGTCTCAGAAGATAGAGGCCTACGCCCTCATACACTGCGGCGATTTCTCCATCCGCTTTGTCGACAAGAAGCGGCAGATGGACGGGGAAGACATCTATATCCTGCCGGAACGGCTCCTGCAGTGCACGTCGGTCATTTCGGCCAGGGACGCCGTCAAGCTGGTCAGCAAGATTGCCGCCAAGGTCGCCGAGGATCACGGCGGAAATACGGTGGAGGTCTTGTCGAAGGCCAAGAATTACCTTGTCGAGAACGCCGAGACGGCCGAAGCCTTTTCGCCCCAGGACTTGGGGGCAGAGGTATTCGCCGGTTCGCAGGCCATGCGGAATGAATTTGCCGCCCAGCTGGAAGAAGCCAAGCTGCCTGCCGACGTGCCTATCGCCAAGGCCTTTGCCGAACGGGCCGGCCGCAGCCACAAGATCAAGACCGACACGGGCATTGAAATCATTTTCCCGTCGGAATACATCGAAAACACGGACTATATCCAGTTTATCAATAATCCCGACGGCACCATTTCCATCGAATTGAAGAATATCGGAAAGATCATCAATAAATAAACGAGAGAGGGCTTTTTCCCGCAGAGGAGAAGGCCCTTTTTCCTTGCAGCAGC
>NZ_SJOT01000044.1:0-7322 GCF_012027795.1 Megasphaera sp. SW808 | reverse complement strand
GTTTCTGTCAAATATATACCCACAACAACTTGACACTGTCTGTTATACCTGCTGTCGTTGAATTTTGCCGCCAATATTGATACTATATACGTAACAGGACAATATCAATCAGCGTAATGGTAAGCGTAACAATATCGGTAACATATTCATGATGGAGGAGAGCCATGGGAATCTATTTAAATCCAGGCAGCGACAAATTTCAGGAAGCGCTGCGCTCTGCTATATATGTAGATAAAAGCGGTATGATTGCCTATACGAATCGTATATTTAAATCATCCAATAAGTATATCTGTGTCAGTCGTCCCCGGCGATTCGGAAAATCCATGGCGGCTAATATGTTGTCGGCATATTATGACAGGACTGTAGACGGCAGCATGGTGTTTCGAGGATTAGATATTGCCGGCGATGCAGATTTTGATACGTATCGGAATCAATGTGATGTGTTATTCCTCAACATGCAGGAATTTTTGAGTCAAACAAACTCTATGGAAGATATGCTGGCGTTGGTCAGACGGTCTGTGTTATGGGATATATGTATGACATATCCAGATTATATGTATTTTGATAAGCAAAATTTGAGTCGTACCATGGCCGACGTATATATGCAGTCAAAGCGTCCCTTTGTCGTCATTATCGACGAATGGGACTGCATTTTCCGCGAATACCGAAACGATTACCAGGCTCAGCGGCAGTATTTGGATTTCCTGCGTGACTGGCTCAAAGACAAGGCCTACATTGGCTTGGCTTATATGACGGGCATTCTGCCTATTAAAAAGTATGGGACTCATTCGGCACTGAATATGTTTACGGAGTTTTCCATGACTGATGCGGGAAAATTGGCTCCATACGTAGGATTTACAGAGGAAGAAGTGCGTGGTTTATGCGTACAATATGATATGAATTTCATGGAAATGAAAGACTGGTATGACGGGTACTATTTTGACGAGGTAGGTTCTATTTATAATCCCCGTTCGGTTGTAGAAAGTCTCAGTTCGCATAAGTTTAACACCTACTGGAGCCAGACGGAAACCTTTGAAGCGTTGAAAATCTATATCGACATGAACTTCGCCGGCCTGCGGGATACCATTGTCAAGCTCATGGCTGGCGGACGTCAGAAAATTGACACGCGGTCTTTCGTCAACGACATGACGACCTTCCATTCGGCCGACGACGTGCTGACCTTGCTCGTTCATTTAGGGTATTTAGGCTATGATTTCGATACGAAGGAAGTTTTTATTCCCAATCGGGAAATCATGGGCGAATACGTGACGGCGACGCGGGTATCCCAGTGGTCAGAAATTATTCATTCCGTGCTGCAGTCGGACAAGCTTCTACAGGCTACGTGGAACGGCGACGAAGAGGCCGTAGCGAAAGGCATGGAGGAAGCGCACTTAAATACGTCTCATCTGCAATACAATGACGAAAATGCTTTGAGCTATACCGTCTCGCTGGCCTATTACAGCGCGCGGCAGTACTATACGATCATCCGCGAACTGCCGACAGGCAAGGGCTTTGCCGATATGGTATTTCTTCCGAAGAAAAAATACGCCGATAAGCCGGCTATGGTCGTAGAGCTGAAATGGGATGACAATGCCGATACAGCATTGCGGCAAATACGGGATAAACACTATACGGAGGCTTTGAAGGATTACAAAGGAAATGTCCTCTGCGTCGGCATTACATATGACCGAGGCAGCAAGAAGCATACTTGCCGTATAGAAAAAGAAACAACATAATATCGTATGAATATATTTAGAAGCAATGGCAGGGAGTATATCTCATTAAGTCATTGCTTTTTCTTTTGCCAGAAAAAATGAAACGACATGTTTTGAAGGGATTGCGACTACGAAGCACATTGCTCGATATGGCCGAAAACTCGGAGAGAGAATGAAATTTTTGTCCCATTCAGAGTCGGGCCGATGGTACGATTTATGTAGTGTATAAGCGGCAAATATGCTATAATACAATATGATAAAAGCGTATTAAGTACGGTTTGAGGAGTCGCACTATGAGTTCATTAGCTATTTTGATTTTGACGAAAAATGAAGAGGGGAATATCGTAGACGTCGTTCGTAACGCCAAGACATGTACGGACGAAGTCATCATCATAGATTCGGGCAGTACGGACCGGACGGTAGAATTAGCAGAACGAGAAGGAGCTAAAGTAGCCTTTCGTGCCTGGGATGGAGACTTTTCCGCGCAGCGGAATTTTGCCTTGTCGCAGACAGAGGCTGACTGGGTATTGTACGTCGATGCGGACGAACGAATTACGCCGGCGTTAGGGGCGGCTATACGAGATATAGTACAGCATGGCGCGTTGGATACACAGTATTCTGTTAAACGGAAATCTGTCGCCTTCGGCGTGACCTTCAATCACGGCGTTTTAAATCCGGATCATGTCTTGCGCATGTTTCCTCGCAATTTGGTGACGTGGGTCCATAAAGTGCACGAACATCCCGAATGCCCTTTGCCGAAGCAAAACCTGCCGGGGTATTTTGAACATTATGCCTACACGGACTGGCATGAATGGGAAGAAAAGCTGTGTTTGTACACGACGATTTGGGCGCAGGATGCATTTAAAAGAGGAAAGAGGACTTCTTTATCAGGCATATTGCTCCATAGCATTGGGGGATTCTTTAAAATGTTTGTATTGCGTAAAGGGTTTCTAGATGGGTGGATCGGATCTTATTTATGTTGCACTCATTTCTTTTATACAATGTTAAAATATATAAAATTGCATGAGCTGCAAAGAAAGTGTGAAAATAAATGAGAATAGCCATTTTGGAGTCTATTGTCATGCCGGCTGGACATGAAGTTGAATTTGATAGAATTTTAGTCGATGAGTTAAAACGCCAGGGGCATACGCCTGTATTTTTTGTGCCTGAACGTTTTCCGTTCAAGCTGGATTATCATTGCGATGTCGATTATTTAACCGGCGGAGAGGTTGTTACCTATGCGGGCGCCGGCAAATTGAAGAAGATATTTCTCTCTATACGCAGAGAACGGCGGAGAATTGCTTGGTTTAATTCGGCGTATGAAAAAGCCTGCGCAGGAACCTGCGACGCGATTATTATTCCTACGGGCACATGGCGATACATCCGCACGGTATTGAATAGTAAGCTAAAAGATTCTCCTGTACCCGTATATATGATTTTTCACGGGATTAATCCGCATGAGCAGCCGAAATTTGAAAAACAGGCGCGCAGGGTAGAAGCGTATAAGCAAATCCATCTGAAGGTCATCACTTTGCGGGATGATTTTCAGAATAGCGGCCTTAGGAACGTTGATTTAATTGCGCCTCCTGTGTTTAAGCCTCAGGATATGCCCGTCGATACGTCTCTGCATATTACGCCGCCAGTCAAAATTGGCTTTTTCGGACAATTCCGCAAGGAAAAGAATTTAGGCTTCTTTTTAGAAGCGTTTACGAAAGCGAAATTTTCTGTGCCGGTAGAGCTTATCGTCCAAGGAGCAACGGCGAAGCCGGAAGACGGAGAAATTTTTGATAATTATGCTAAAGACTATGCAGATTATAAAAATATTACTTTTTGGCATAAAAATCTGATTGGCTTGGAATGGCAAAAAGCGTTGCTCAGCGTTGACGCCATCATGATGCCGTATGCGGCTGAACGGTATCGATATCATTGGGGCGCCATGCTGTTTACGGCGATCGGGTTTTATAAGCCTGTATTAGCATCGCCGGAATTAAATCCGGAAGTGCTGGAAAAATATAAAATTGGCATGGCAGTGGATTTAAGTTCTGTTGATTCTTTTGCAAGGCAGTTGGAACGATTTGTGGATGATCTAGTAAAAAATGGTTCTCTATATATAACAAATTTAAAAGCAGCAAATTTGGAATATAGTCATGAAGCGTTGATTTCTAATATTTTGTGCAATTAGTAAAAAATATTAGATTCAGAAAATTTGTAAAAGTAAGGTTATACAATGATGATTGAAAATAGCTTTTTTAATCGGTTCAGAAAAAAAAGAATTTTAATTTTAGTTCCCCATCCAGATGACGAAATAAATATTGCTGGTTCTGTTATTTATGGAGCGTCACTTGTTAATAGCGAGATTTTTATTGTATATGCTACAAATGGTGACTATGAATATAGGGCAGAAGTCCGATTGCATGAAGCTATAAAAGCTTCAATGGTTTTGGGTGTGCCAGAAAATCATATCATATTTATGGGATATGGAGATACGTTAAATGTGGAGGGGGAGCATTCTCATATTTTTTATTCTCAAAAGAATAGTGTTATTTCACATGCTGGACGTAAAGAAACATATGGAATAGAAGGGCATCCAGAATATATATATAATAAAGAGAAAATTCATCATGCATATTCAAAACATAATTATTGTGCGGATTTAGAGAATATAATTCTTTCTATTCGTGCAGAATATATTTTTGCAGTAGATTTTGATTGGCATGCTGACCATCGTATGTTATCCTTGTCTTTTGAACAAGTTATGGGGAAGATTCTGCGGCAGAAAGGGAATACATATCATCCGTATGTGTATAAAGCATTTGCATACTGTACTGCTTATGAAACATTGGACGATTTTTATGCCGTAAATCTGGGTTCGACGTTGAATCCTGATCAGCTTCATGATAAAGGCCTTACGGGATTGTTTGTATATAAATGGAGTGAGCGAATTCGTTTTCCAGTTCCTGATCGTTGTTGGAATGTGTTTTTGAAAAAGAATATTTTGTTTAAAGCCTTATGTTGTCATTATTCTCAGAGTGCTGGGTTGCATGCAGGGCAGATTATTAATAGTGACAAAATTTTTTGGATGCGCAGAACGGATAGTATATCTTATCAAGCTGATATAATGTGTACCTCCTCTCTGGATACTGTAGAAAAAGTATGTGATTTTAGTTTAATGAATACCAATGATATTGATAGATATACGCCATGTCCGTCAGATTATTGTTGGATTCCAGAGAAATCAGATATGGTTAAAATGGTCACCTTTTCTTGGGATACATATCAGGAGATTTCATATTTTCGTATTTTTGGTAATATCAGTAGCAAATCTCGCATCAGTAAATTAAAAATAGAATTTGATACGGGATATTCTTTAGAATTAGGTGCTTTACCAGTAAATGGTAATCCAATTTCCAGAGCAATTCCGATACAGAAAACGAAAAAATGTTCTGTGCAAATATTAGAGTACAGTGGAGAACAAGTCGGTTTGTCAGAATGCGAATTTTACTCTCAAAATGATAATATCGATGAACCGTTTATAAAAATTATGGTGAATGATAATTTCATTTATCAATATATACTTGACAAGCGAATAAGGAAACTTCCGTTACAGATATATCGGTATGCAACAGAGAACCCTGTTTATTTTGAAGTTTTGCAAGGTGGAAAGAGTTATGTTGACGATAAGATTCTCTATATTGATAAATCCGTCAATAGCATTGTTATCAAAGCAAGTGTAATTAATCATCCAGAGATATATGATAAAATTGTCATATATCGCCTTGCTAAATGGAAACAGATAATATTGCGTATAAAACAACAATATGAGCGATTTTGTGTACGGAGAAAAATACGTAAAATTGCGAGAAAAATGGCTAAAAGTAAGCAATATTTAAATAACGGCTGAGGCACTAAGGAGGAGATAAAATGCATATTGCTTTATTGTGTTTTGGCATTTCATCAATTGCAAATGTTTCTGGAACAGAAAGAGTTTTTGTAGAAATGGCTAACGCTCTAACTGAACGAGGGCATGTGATATACTCTATCTGGAATGATGAACCAGGTGTAACTCCTTTTTATAATTTTCAGTCGTCAGTACATCAAATTAATTTGGGATTAGGGAAAATAAAAGTTCCCTTTCAATATAAAGTATTACGAGAATTAAATAAGGGATTACACATTAATGCAGTCAATCGTGTTGATAAATATAAGACAGAGCGCTTATGCTGCAAGCTGAAAGAAAATTTGGATATTAAAAATATAGATGTAGTAATCTGCTTCGAGTTCAATAGTGTTATGGTAGCAAATCGGCTTTTTAAAGGGCAAGTTCCTATTATCACTATGGTACATGCATCAGTAAAAGATCAGATTGCATCACTAACACCATTGCAACGCAAAGAAGCTAGTAAAGTCGACATGTATCAAGTGCTTATGCCAAGTTTTGTGGAGGAAGCTAAAGCATTGATTGCAACAAATGTTTGCTGCATTCCCAATGTTGTACCCCAGGTAGAAGATTGTGAGGTGGCTGACCTGCGTGAAGTAAAAAATACTTATAAAATATTGTTAGTAGGAAGAATTGAAAAATACCGAAAGAGACCTTTTGTTGCTATTCAAGCATTTGCTAAGTTAGCAAATAAATTTTCAAATTGGGAACTTTGTTACTATGGTCCGATAATGGATGCAGAATATAAAAATGAAATTGATCGATTTGTTTTGGATCATGATTTGCAGGAAAAGGTAATATATGGTGGAATTGTAAAACAACCTAAGAAAATTTTGAAAGATGGAGATATATTTGCTTTTCCATCTTCAGAGGAAGGTTTTGGTTTAGCGCTAGCAGAGGCTAATGCTATGGGCATTCCTGGTATTGGATTTGCGTATGCCAGAGGGGTCAATGAATTGATTGTAGATGGAAAAACTGGATACTTGGCTAATAATGAAGAAGAATATATAAAAAAGATGGAAAAATTAATGGTGAATAAAGCATTAAGAGTTCAAATGGGGCTTGCTGCGAGAGAAGAAATGAAGAAATATGCTCCGGATAAAATTTGGAAAAAGTGGGAAGATTTATGTGTTTTGGTAACAAAGTCACATGAAAAATAGATGTAAAAGATATAGATATTTCTTTGAAATTAGTAGAAATAGAGGAGCCATTATGTATGATTAATGTGAGTGATAAAATAATATCCATAATTGAGATTATATATTTGTTTTTTTTATGCTCAACTATTAGTAATGCCGGGTATAGCATTAGTTATGCTTTACTTATTATATGCATGGTGATTTGTTTGGCAAAGACACATAAAAATTTTCAATTTCCAGATAAGCAATTTATATCAATTTATTTAGTATTCATGTGTTCGTTGGTGATTGCAGCCATGCTTAGCGGAGATGGAAAATCCCTGCAGTCTACAATAAAGTACATATATTGGACGTTGCCATTTTTTGTTTTATATACGATTAATCAAAGAAGTTTTTATCATCAAAGTGTTCAGTGGGGAACATCTTTAGCTTCTATTATATTGAGCGGGTATGTCCTGTTTATTTTTTTCTTTTTACCTCATGGGGAGCGTATTAGTGGATTTTTTCGTAATCCCAATGATTATGCAATGG
>NZ_SJOT01000043.1:0-10035 GCF_012027795.1 Megasphaera sp. SW808 | reverse complement strand
GGTATAACAAAAAGACTACCCATTACTGAGTAGTCTTTTGTATATAACCTAAGGATTCGATTAGAATGCGAAGTTGAATTCTGCGCGAGTGATTTCTTCATCATTCTGACCAGAAACACCATCACTTGCATGGTCTTTAACGTCAGTAGCAAAGGACTGCATAACGCTGAATTTAGCATTTTTAGCGAATACGTAGTCGATACCTACGCCCCAAGACGTCATATTATCCATCAGACCGAAGTTTCTCCAAGAGCCTGTCGAACCACCGAGGAATGCACCGTCTTCAGCATCGATGTATTCAACCCAGATGTCCCAAGATTTCGGCTGAGCCATAACAGCTTTACCATACGTAACCTTGCCAATCCATACTTGCGGATCGCTTACTGCATTGCCAGTCGTGGAGCTGAAATCTCTATCAACACTTTCGTAGTTAGCCAAGATATTCCACTTAGAACCAAGGTTGATGCTTGCATAAGCACCCCACAAATTATCAGCATCAGCATCGACTACCGTATCATTAGCACCACCTGCACGGCTGAACTGGTTATAGTATACGCCAGCAGCGGAGTCATTACCGAAGAATGCTTCAATTTCGCCATACCCGGTCTTCAATCCATCCATGTCGTCATAACCAGCAACCTTCATACCCTTAGTCGTACCAACTGCAAAGTCATTTCCCGCATTTTCTTTAAATTTACCATAACCAGCTGTTACAGCAATTTTACCATTATTATACTTCAATTCAGCACGATCGAAGGTATCGCCATACTGGTAAGCATAAGAACGAGCACCGCCAAGGAAATATGCGGCGTCACGACCGAGGCTAAGATTCCAATTCGGGCTGCCGAAATTATAATCAACTTTAATGATATCAGCGTATACATCGCCATCTTCATTAGTATCAGTCGTTGTGCCATTATGACCAAAGTTCTGATTATCCGTAGACAAACCTACTGTAGCCGTAACACGGTCATTGACCTGTGCCTGGCCACGGAGACGGATACGATAATCCCAAGAATTATCATTTTCCTTAGTCGAATTGCCATGCTGATAACGGTAACGGAGACGAGCATCACCAGTAAATTTGATGTTTCCAACTTTGTTTTCAAGGTTCGATACGCGAACGCCGAGGTTGTTCAGTTCGTCAGCATATTCATCAGCCAATTTGTTGATCAAAGCGCGCTGTTCAACAGTAGCTTTGTCCATGTGAGCCATAGCTTTTGCTACCATTTCAGCTGCTTCATAACGGGTGATGTTGCGCTGGCCCTGGAAGTATTCGCCGTCTACGCCCTGGATGACGCCTGCGTCAGCCAATTCTACTACGGATTTGTATGCCCAGCTGTCCGTCGGTACGTCGACAAACGGGTTAGCTGCGAATGCACACGTTGCGCTTACTGCCATCGTTGCTGCCAATGCTGCTAATACTTTTGCTTTCATTGTGAAATGACCTCTTTTCGATAAAATAATGTAAAATAAGCCTTACATCGTTACGTGCGAGCGTCCCATATACGCTGCAAGGGGTCATTGGCGAGTTGTCCTAGTTTCCTCTCTCTTACTGCCTCACATTGTACCATGTTTCACTCTAGACGAGTCACGCCTACAATATATCGTACCGCAACTCTGTGTATCATTTTACCAGAAAATCTTTACTTTGTCAAAAAACAGTAAACCAAAAAGTAATTTTTAAACTATACAGGCCAGGAAAATTATTCATAAGCAAGATAGGCTTGTACTATTTTTAACATTTTTCACATATTCCTTTACAGCATATCCACAGATCTGTCTTAAGAATGTAGAAGAAATCATATGGATATTAAGTCTCTGTACACCTTCTTTTCATGCATACTACAAGTATAATTTCTACATATCTTTTCTAACAGCGTAAAATCACAACAGGTGTGATGTAATACATGATTGCTGTTACAACCAATTTTATACACTTTTTATATGCTAACTCATGAATCTGCTCCGCATGCTTTCTGCAATATCTGCGCTCGATTTCCAATAATCTCCAACATGTTTCATCCGTTTTTCTGATCTGTTCAAAATTCAATTCCGACAAAACACTATGGCCGGGAACATAAATGACAATCGTACAGTCGAAAGGATAGTACCCATATTATTTTTGATAGCAAAGGAGGTTCTGAACTTTTTAGTACTCGAAGATATAGGCGCAAAATAATTGGTATCGTGAATCTTCAAGACAATGCCGCAGACAAATTTAGTATGCCCGGCATATCCTATATTTGGAACTAACTTTAGGCTCATATTGCTGTAAATAGGTTATGCACTCTTGGTCCACATGATAAAACCGCGTAGATATCCTTTCTATAAAAAAAGAGACAGACCATCGGCCTGTCCCTTTTTAAATTAAGTTCTCACTTACGGTAGAGATTCACCAGCATTACTTGTCTTCCTACTGTCATTATACTAAATTTCAGAAAACATATCAAAGCACATACGTAAAAAGACCGCCCGTTGCCGGGCGGCCTTTACTTGTTTCCTAAAGGACGGAATTAGAATGCGAATACGAACTGAGCGCGAGTCTGTTCTTTTTCAGCTTCGTTGTTGTTGCCATCTACCTGGAAGTCTTTTCTATCCGTTGCGAAGGACTGCATTACGCTGAACATAGCATTCTTAGCAAATACGTAGTCGATACCTGCACCCCAAGACGTAATATTATCCATCTGGCCAAATCTCCAAGAGCTCGTGGAGCCACCGAGGAACGCACCGTCTTCAGCGTCGATGTATTCTACCCAGATATCCCACGATTTCGGCTGAGCCATGTTAGCTTTACCATAAGTTACTTTGCCAATCCATACTTCCGGATCGCTTACTTCGTTGCCACTGTAGTAACCAAAACCATCACGGTTTACTTTTTCATAGTTAGCCAAAACGTTCCACTTAGAACCAATGTTTACGCTGGCATATACGCCCCAAAGATCATCGGCATCCATTTCTTCTGTAGCAACACCATTAAGTGTACCTTCACCACCAGCACGAGTGAAATCATTATAATATACACCAGCAGCTGAACCATTACCAAAGAAACCTTCAATCAAACCATACCCAGTCTTTACGCCATCTAATGTACCAGTTTCTGTATCCCATTCGACATCTTTACCGCCAGCAAAGTAGTCATCAGCTTCCTTAAACTTACCGTAACCAGCAGTTACAGCAAATTTACCATTGTTGTACTGCAACTGAGCACGGTCGAATACATCACTATACTGATAGCCATAGGCACGCGGCCCACCAAGTGTCCATTCAGCTTCGCGGCCCAAGCTGAGTTTCCAATTCGGGCTGCCAAAATTATAGTCGATGTTGATAATATCAGCAAATACATCACCATCAGAATTTGTATCCGTCGTCGTACCATTGGAACCAAAGCTCTGATTATCCGTTGTCAAACCTAATGTAGCAGTTACACGGTCATTGACCTGAGCCTGGCCACGGAGACGAATACGATAATCCCAAGAATTGTCGTTATCTTTTACGCCACTCTGGTAACGATAACGGAGACAAGCATCGCCGGTGAATTTGATGTTGCCGACTTTGTTTTCGAGGTTCGATACGCGAACGCCGAGGTTGTTCAGTTCGTCAGCATATTCATCAGCCAATTTGTTGATCAAAGCGCGCTGTTCAACCGTAGCTTTGTCCATGTGAGCCATAGCTTTAGCTACCATTTCAGCGGCTTCATAACGGGTAATGTTGCGCTGGCCCTGGAAGTATTCGCCGTCTACGCCCTGGATGACGCCTGCGTCAGCCAATTCTACTACGGATTTGTATGCCCAGCTGTCCGTCGGTACGTCGACAAACGGGTTAGCTGCGAATGCACACGTTGCGCTTACTGCCATCGTTGCTGCCAATGCTGCTAATACTTTTGCTTTCATTGTGAAATGACCTCTTTTCTAAAATATAAAACGATAATTTACGTTACAGTCGAGCCATATATCGTTCGTTTTAAGGGGTCATTGGCGAGTTGTCCTAGTTTCCTCTCTTTTACTGCCTTAAAACTCAGCAAATATGCGCTCTATCTAGCTGCACCTACGCCGAAGCGTACTTCAGCTTTGCTTATATTGTAACGCAAAATTTACTTTTTGTCAAAATTCTGTAAACTTTTATTCATTTTCCACTGACAATAATATAATAGCGGCACATTTTTTTGATATAGCGCATTAGTCCTCATAGTGCCCCCATAGTGCCCCCGACAGGCAATAATCCAAAGACTGCCATTTTCATCTATGTTATATATGAGGCGATTTTTCATATCAATCCGTCTGCTCCATACAGGCCGATATTTTAATGGTTCTGGCTTTCCAATCCCATATGCCAAGCCATTTCGTTCAATATCTTTAATCAAGTCGTTAATGCGCTTCAAGGTTTTCTTATCTTGCATCTGCCAATATAAATAATCATCCCAAGCTCTGTCCGACCACAACTTATTCATCGTCCACCTCGATTAATTCATGCTGCTGTCCTTTTCCTTGGGAAAGCTGTTCAATACCACGATCAATCATACCTAAATATTCCGCGTTACGAACGGCCCGCATCAACTCATTATATTTTTCCAAACTCATTAATACGACATTTTTTTCTTCTTTCCTGGTCACGATAATCGTTTCGCCATGATCGGTCGCTTTGTCACAGTAATCTTTTAGTTTTCCTCGAATCGTAGAATAATTTACAGCCAACATTGCAATCCCTCCTTGTACTATTTATTGTACAATATTATGTACATTTTAACAAGAATGGGAGATGCCAAAGCAATAAAATATTTTTAATTGAAGCGTATTCAGATTGACCTGTTTTATTTTTTTAGCTATAATAAATACGAAAAACGAGGCATTATACCAGCAAACGGTATAGCCCCCATAGTAGTTACAAAAGAGTAACCGTTTTTAGCTGGGGAAAACTAAAGGGACGGTTGCTTTTTTGATGTGTCTTTTAATAACACTACCAGAACGATTAACAACAATAACGTTACGTTTGTTTCGTTCATAGGCATCACCCCCAATCTTTACTGGGGGCAAGTTCACCGTCCGCCGTTATGCGATATAATGCCTCTTATCGCCTATTGTACAAAAACATGTATTATATTGTCAAAAATAAACAGATTAAAATTTAGTTAAAAATAAAACGCTGCGCCCTTCGCTTACAGACAATGCAAATCCATCTATGCTATACTAAACGCGTTGCTTGTACTTCCTGAAACTTCTGCAACAGGAAGGAGGTGCGCCATGTTTGAGATTGCGATCTCCCTGTTACTTTCTATCGCGGCAAATGTGATATCTTATTACATTTGCAAATGTCTGGATAGAAAAGGATAAGCAGCCAGACTAGCCGTCAGCGTTCGGCATATAATAAACGTTAAAACCCCTCCATAGCTAGCACCTATGGAGGGGTTTGTGCGTCATGGCAAATTGCGTTCTCCCTTTTGCCTGTTTTTAGTATAACAGGAAATTCAGAAAATGCAAGACTATATCCGACTATTGGCAATATCAAGTCAAGTTATTGTGGGAATTTTTTTGACTGGCCATTTTTGATAGATATCTTATATTTGTTATTAATAGATTAAAATTTAGTTAAAAATAAAACGCTGCGCCCTTCGCCTGCAGACAATGCAAATCTATCCATGCTATACTAAACGCGTTACTTTTACTTCCTGCAACAGGAAGGGGGTGCGACATGTTCGAGCTCGCAGTTTCATTACTAGTTTCTATCGCGGCAAATGTGATATCCTATTACATTTGCAAATGTCTGGATAGAAAACACTAAGCAACCAGACTAGCCGTCAGCGTTCGGCATATAATAAACGTTAAAACCCCTCCATAGCTAGCACCTATGGAGGGGTTTGTGCGTCATGGCAACTCGCGGTTTCATTATTGCCTGTCTTTAGTATAACAGGAAATTCAGAAAAGGCAAGGCTAAATACAAATATTTTCGGGCTATTTAGCTGCGGTTTCATACAAAAGAAGACCGCCCGTAGTTGAACGGTCTCCGTGTATATAGATGCAATGGAATTAGAATGCAAATACAAATTCTGCGCGGGTTTGTTCTTCCGGATCTGTCATATTTCCGTCTTTAGCTTCTGTAGCAAAGGACTGCATGACGCTGAATTTCGCATTTTTAGCGAAGATGTAATCCACGCCAGCGCCCCAGGAGGTAATATTGTCCATCTGGTCTGCAAATCTCCACGAATCCGTAGAGCCGCCGAGCCATACGCCGTCTTCAGCATCAATGTATTCAACCCAGATATCCCAGGATTTCGGCGCAGACATATTTGCTTTACCATACGTCAGTCTGCCAATCCATAAATCAGCGCTATCATCTTTAGTATACGGGGTTTTATAGCTATCAGCTAATCCAACATTTTCATAGTTAGCCAACAGATTCCATTTGGAACCAAAGTTTACGCTGGCATAGGCGCCCCAGAGGTCGTCGCCGCGGAAGAAATCATTATCGACAGAGCCGCCGCCTACACTGAAATCATTGTAGTACACGCCGGCAGCCGAGCCATTGCCGAAGAAGCCTTCGATTTCCGCATAGCCAGTTTTTACACCATCCATGACCTCATCTTCACCGGCCATACTGGGCATACCGTTCACTTTGCTACCCATTTTAAATTTACCATAGCCAGCCGTTACAGCAAATTTGTCGCCGCGGAACTGCATTTCGGCACGGTCAAACACATCGCCGTAGATATAGCCGTATGCGCGAGGGCCGCCGATCTTATATTTATCGGTCCGGCCCAGGCTGAGGCCGAAGGATTTCGTATTGTAGTCTACTTTAATGTCATCGGCAAAAATGTTCGTATCGCTGGCTGCGCCATTGTCGCCAAAGCTCTGGCTGTCCGTGCTGAGGCCTAAGGTTGCAGTCATACGGTCATTAATCTGCGCCTTGCCGCGGAGGCGAATACGGTAGTCCCAAGACTTGTCATTTTCTTTGCCGCCATGTTTAACGCCGTCATTATCAGTATAAGAGCTTTGATAACGATAACGAAGACGAGCGTCGCCGGTGAATTTGATGTTGCCGACTTTGTTTTCGAGGTTCGATACGCGGACGCCGAGGTTGTTCAATTCGTCAGCGTATTCGTCAGCCAATTTGTTGATGAGAGCCCGCTGTTCCACCGTTGCGCGGTCCATGTGAGCCATGGCTTTGGCTACCATTTCAGCAGCTTCGTAACGGGTAATGTTGCGTTCGCCCTGGAAATAGGAGCCGTCGACACCCTGGATAATGCCGGCGTCAGCCAATTCTACGACAGAACGATATGCCCAGCTGTCTGTCGGTACGTCGACGAAGGGATTGGCTGCAAAGGCACATGTCGCGCCTACAGCCATCAGTGCTGCTACAGATGCTAATACTTTGGATTTCATTTGAAAAAACCTCTTTTCTTAAAACTAAATGATATGTCTTGTCTCGTTACATGCGAGCGTCTTAGGAAAAAGAAAAGGGTTCATTGGCGAGTCGTCCTAGTTTCCTCTCTTTTACTGCCTTTTCCAATTCTTCTATTCAGCTCTTTTACAAAGAGACGCCTGCCCAAGATTCATTCCCGGCACCGCTCTTTTCGTAATTTAGTATAACGAAAGTCCGCCAGTACGTCAAAACGGCTGAAAACCGCATCACCATGCGATTTTCAGCCGTTTTTTACACACTTATTACAGAGGTTTTTCCGTTTTTTTTCCTACATTTTACGTAAAAGACAATGGCGCTTTTTGTCTCTTAGAAGAAGAAATTTAACTCTACATCAGTAAATTCGTCGGGGTCTGGTTTGCCATTCTTGCCATTCGTACCAAACGTCTGACCAACGGTCAGGACAACATTTTTGCCTAAAGCGTGATCCATGCCGATGCCCCACGATTCGACGCCGTTGAGAACGCTGTCGTCACGCCAGGAATTCGTCGCCCCGCCGATCAGCGCTCCTTTTTCCGCGTCAATATATTCTAACCAGGCGTCCCAGGAGCCTTTCTGTTCTTCGCTGACCGATCCATAGGTAACCTTTCCAATCCAGACCTTCGGATCGCTGACACTGTCGCCCGAGGCATCACGGCTGATGCTTTCGTAGTTTGCTAAAAGATTCCATTTCGAACCGACATTTACGCTGGCATAAGCGCCCCACAGATCGTCGACGTCATAATAATCGGCAGCTGTCCGGTCGCTTCCTCCGGCAGTGGAGAACTCATTATAGTAGACACCGACAGCCGAACCATTGCCGAAGAAGCCTTCAATTTCGCCATAGCCCGTCTTTACGCCGTCCAATGTAAGTTCACTGTCGCCGGCAATGTCGCCTTCCTTAAATTTACCGTAGCCGGCCGTTACGGCAAAGGAATCGTTCTGGTATTTCAATTCGGCCCGGTCGAATACGTCGCCGTACTGGTAGCCATAGGCGTTCTCGCCGCCGAGCACGTACGTATCGGTGCGGCCAAGGCTCAAGTTCCAGTTCGGGCTGCCGAAATTGTAATCGATTTTGATGTCATCGGCAAATACGTCGGCGTTTTCACTGGCCGCGCCGTTGCCGCCAAAGCTCACGTCGCCGGTGCTGATGCCCACCGTCGCCGTCGTGCGGTCATTGACTTGAGCTACGCCGCGGAGGCGAATACGATAATCCCAGGCGTCGTCGTTCTGCAGTCCAGCATCGCTGCTGTGCTGGAAACGCACGCGGGCGTCGCCGCTGAACTTAATATTGCCGACGCGGTTTTCCAAATTTGATACGCGGACGCCGAGGTTGTTCAATTCGTCGGCATATTCATCAGCCAACTTGTTAATCAGCGCACGCTGTTCCACCGACGCCTTATCCATATGAGCCATCGCTTTGGCTACCATTTCCGCCGCTTCATAGCGGGTAATACTGCGCTGGCCCTGGAAATACTGACCGTCGACGCCCTGAATGACGCCGGCGTCAGCTAATTCTACGACCGATTTGTATGCCCAGCTATCTGTCGGTACGTCAACAAAGGGATTGGCCGCAAAGGCGCAAGTCGCGCTAACTGCCATAACGGCCGCTAAGGATGCGAATACTTTTGATTTCATGATGAATTACCCCTTCCAAATGAAATATGTTTTCTTTTTTTTACATTTGTCAGATGGGTATCGTTCTCAGCAATTTCAGTGGCGAGTGCGCCTAGTTTCCTCTCTTTTACTCTTGTGAAAACGATAGACTCCGGCAATATGCAAGGCATGTATGCGAGTCATTACCTTGATTACATTTAAATTATATAAGAATGTTTCTCACAAGTCAATAGATATTGATTTATTTTATCACTTAAGTCTCTATGAGACGGCAGAAAAAAACAGCAACAAAATACATTTGCTGCTGTTATACATTTTATTGTTGATTTATTTTAGCTATCAGCGCTTCTTGTAAGGTTTGAGAAAAGTTAATTTTCATACTTTCCGCTTTTGTATTTAACCATGCTGGAATCGAGACATTTCTGCGCACGGTCTTCGTACCATATTTCTTTCTATACGCTTCTATATCAGCATCCACATAAGAAGTAAATGCGTTCTTGGGAACAGAATAAGGAACGGAATTAGCAATCGGGATTTGAATACCATCATCCTCCCAATCAATAATCGTGAGACAAATCAAATCGCGAGCAGCCGCAATAGCATCGGCTATATTCTCGCCTTGCGTATTCCTATGCAAGTCCGGAATTGTTACAAAATATCCTTCTGACGTTTTTTCAAAAATTACAGGATATACAACCCGTTTCATCACAACATCTCCCCCTTTTCCACATGTTATGATTAGCTAAAAAGGTAAGGGCTATTTAAGCCCCCACCTCTTAATCAGCTCTTTTGCCAGACGCTCGTTACTATCCGGATGCCGAGTAATAACTTCTGTATGTTTACCATCGGTATATACATCATGCCTTCCTATACATCATGCCTTCCGCCATTTCGTTTCAAATACCAACCAGCATTTTCAAAGAGCTTAAGAAGTTCACGCCGTTTCATTTGCGTATCCCTCCTCTCCACTATTATACACATTAATGTGTATAATGTAAAGATTACAAAAAAGACCAGCCCGCGCGC
>NZ_SJOT01000042.1:0-10568 GCF_012027795.1 Megasphaera sp. SW808 | reverse complement strand
TACCTAAAGAGCCGACGCACGATCCAGTGCAGTACAATACTTACACCATCGAGAAAAAACAGAAGGGCTTGCCGCCTGCTTTTCACAGACAACAAGCCCTTCCGGCTGCTTACGCCATATTCTCTTAGAAAGAGTATCTAACGTTTAGGCGTCGCTTCAACGCGAAAGTCCCTCTTTTTAATACCTTTGAACTTAAATTTCCATGCCGCCGTCGACAAAGTTGATTTCCGCTTTCCGTTCGCGGAAATCGCGGTTGCGGTCAAATGGCGCGTCGTTGTACAGGTAGTCCCAACGGCCGCCGGGGAATTCCCAAGCGGGGATGTCAGGCATCGTCCCGACGGTCAGCGTCCCCGGCATAAAATATACATTGTAGTTGCCGCCAAAGAGCGTATCTGGAATGGAAGAACCTTGTTGATAAAACACCCCATCGTCGCCCCAGAAGCCGATGACACTTTCGTGACGGCCGGCTGTAGACGTCCAATCTTTGTCCGTGCCAAAGCGGACGTTAAAGGAATCACCGTTAACAAACTGATTGACCAAACCTGTAAAATTCGGCGTTCCTCCCAAGGCGATATTTTCATCGTTGGCCTGAATAGAAAGATCAGCCTTCGTCACGGAAGATTTGCCAGTAAGCGTACTGCCGCCAGCAAATTGATAGTTATCACTCAAGTTACCTTTCAATTCGAACTTGGCCGACCACGTGTAGTCTCCAACATTATTCGTCGTTTTTCCCGGAGCTAAATTCTCGACAGCATCGTCACCTGTTACCTCAAACCCCATGCTAGCCAGCTCTTTTTTCATCGCCTCGGTCATTTCCGATCCCTTCTGGCCGAACGTATATCCATAGTTTTTACCATCAGAGATAGTTCCACTCCCGTACACACGGGAAATATCGTCTAAGACGATGTCTAAAGTCGCTTTCTTCACTTCGATACCCTTATCCTTTGTATATACGATGTCATAGCCGAGATTGTTAGGATTGAACGAATCCCCTTCACCGCTTGCCGCGATTTGCTGGGAAAAGAGCCAGTTGTCATAGCGACCTGCATTTTTCTGCCCGGTTGTATTATGCAGCAAGGAGCTTTCACCCAGGCCGCCTTCTTCCTTCGTATTCTCATAAGCACCAAAGCCATTGAAGGCATCGTGCGGCCCAGATTGCTCAGCATCAGGCGCCTTGATGGCCGGATTGTTCCCATAGATGAGATCTCCAATATTGAGGTCCTGCTCGCCGGCGTTGTATGTGATGTCGACTTTGGAACCGTCAACCTGCAAGGTCGTCAGGAAGACTTTCAACAAGGGCGTGCTGTAGCCGTCGTAGAACCGCCACGTATCCTTATCAGTCAAGCTATTCTTATAGCTGTCCTGTAACAACTTATCTTTTTCCGAAATATACGTAATGCCCAGAGAACCGTTCGCTTCAGCCGTTGCCGACGTATAGGACCCGTCCACCTTGCCTTGATTATATCCAATCAGCGTATTGCCCGTATTCGTGACGTCGAGTATATTCGTAATAGTACCAGTAGCAGAGTTGACACCTACAGCATTGCCTACGATGCTACTACCAGAAACGCCGGTCGTATTATAGGCTTCGTTTAAGCTGCCAGAGTTGGAGCCGATGAGGCCGCCGACATTTTCCTCCCCTAAAATGGATGTCTTCTCACCCAAAACCGTATTGAAGACCTGGGAGACTGCGCCTTCATTGTTCCCAACGATACCGCCGACGTTCTGGCTGTTGTTAGCGACGATGGCGCCAGTGTTATACGCCGCATCTAAGCTGCCCGGTTTATTGGTATCGGTGTTCTTAGCATTGTATCCGATGAGGCCGCCGACGTTTTCACCTGTTCCATTGACGGTAATCGTGCCGTTGTTGTAAACCTGGTATTTATAGTACTCACCTTTGTCATCTCGCCCGCCGGTAATGGTGCCTTCATTTCTGCCGATGAGACCGCCGATGTTTTGAGCTTTTTCTCCATTCTGGTTGTCTATTGTAATATCGGCCGTATTTCTCAAAGTCGTAGTGCTAATATCGCCTTTATTATAGCCGATGACGCCGCCGACATTGACCGTACCAGTAACCACGCCGCCTGTATCGCTTATTTCAAATTCCTTGACGTTTTCAAGGACAGAGTCGGTAATCTTGCCTTCGTTGTAGCCAATTAAGCCGCCTGTACTGCCACTAATTTTATCATAAGCCGGACTGCCTGTTACTTCTCCGGCATTAGTCATTTTAACATTTGTAATATTGCCAGTATTATGGGCCATGGTACCGCCTGCCCCGCCGGCCAGCGCTACTACTTTCCCGGCATTAAAAATCGTAGTGATCGTATCGGCATTGCCAATAGACCCTTCATTTTTGCCGATAACGCCGCCGACGAACTGATTGCCGACGACATTACCTTCATTACTGTTGCCCATGCCGATAAGCTTACCAGTTTGCGTATTAGATCCGGCAATACCACCGACATACATAGCTTCTTCAGCAATGATATTCGCTTCATTTGTTGCATGTTTAATTGTGCCGCTATTTTCACCGACAACACCGCCAAAGTACTTAGCAGCGTCCTCTCCGACAGCATCTTTATCTTTTACTTGAAGGACAATATTATTATTTGTATTGGTAATAGTACCAGTTTCCGTATTCTTCCCTACCACGCCACCGACATACGTTTGTCCTGTAATCGTACCGCGGTTGATGAGCTTGCTGTCGTCTTCTTCGTCACCAGCAGCTTCATTTGTAGCCGTAATCTCCCCAGCATTGCTGCCGGCAATGCCGCCGACATAATTGTCACCTGTAATGAAAGCCGAACTATCGTTGACCAAGTTTTTCAAGGAAGAATTTTCTTGGTTTTCACCGACAAGTCCGCCGACATAGTCATGACCCGTAATTTCTCCGTTGTTGCGTCCATTGGTTACGTTGCCGCTGTTCGCCCCGACAAGGCCTCCGACAAATTGACCATTAGACTCATCGCCGGTAACGCGCGTCGCATTTACCACGTTGGTTACTTTTTTACCTTCGGCATTGGTGCCGATAATACCGCCGACGTTATCTTTGCCGCTGACGATGCTTTCGTTGTAGCCGCTGTACATAGTACCATTGTTGATACCGATAATACCGCCAATATCACTGCTGCCGGTATCGCCGCCATTGGTTACGCCCAGGCTGTCGACGTACTGTACATCGCCCTTATTCACGCCGACAACGCCGCCAAGGCCGACGCCTTCGCCTAATGTATTGCCAGTTGCAACGGTTACGGCGCTGTCGCTGAAGCTGTTGCCCAGCGCGCCGTCATTCGTACCAACTAAACCGCCTGCATTGGCAAACTCACTGTCTGCAATGACGCTGCTGGTGCTTTCCACGTCATATATGCCGTTGCCGGTTAATTTTCCGTCTGTATCAAAAGTACCTTTACCATTATTTGTACCTGCAATGCCGCCTGCGTTACCATCAGAAGTTACCGTATTACCAAAGGTTACAACGCCTTCAATACGGCCGTTGTTGACGCCAGCCACAGAACCGGCATTTGTTGTACCGGTAAAGGTACCGCTGTAAATGTTGACGTCTTTCACGACGCCGCCGTCGCCAACAGTGCTGAAAATACCGGCGTTATTACCCGTAACCTTCAACCCAATAACGCGATTGCCGCGACCGTCAAAGGTACCGGTAAAGCTCCCATTATCACCGCCGATTGCTTCGTAATTTTCCACCTGGCTGGCATTGATGTCACCCATCAACGCATAGTTAAATCCAAGAGCATCAGAAGCATTTTCAACCCCAGAATTTACATAATCCTGTATCCCCTTCAACTGCTCACCAGTGCTTACTTCTACATAAACTGCTTTGTTGGCATCTGTTATCTTGTCATTAGTCGATGTATTAGTGACAGTAAAGCTTAAATTATCCAGCTCATCCTTAAATTTATGATTATCAGTTGTACCGGGGAAATTTTTATCATATTTTCCAAAATTATATTTACCCTCATTTTCTACCCACATATCAACAGTCAGTTTAGCATTGCCAGACGTAGCCTTAAGGGCAATCTCACTATCGGTATTTTTACCAAAACTGTGCATAAAGTCATGCAGATAGGCAACGGCTATTTCATCATTTAATGTTTCAAGGGCCTCAGCTTTATTATCCCCGCCATTCTGTAATGCAGTAATTATATACCCAGCCTGTTCATCCTTAAATGCAAGTCCGGGATATGCTTGATTTACAGCACTAACTATATCATTAGGTGTTAAAGAATTTATATCTTTTCCGTTAATAGCACCTTTTATAACATCAGTAAATCTATCAGCCTGCACTTTGCCAATATTGGTTAAAGTAAGTAACACTTCACTGTCTGCACCAGTACTGGTAAGCGTCATATCTCCGCCAATGTCGAGGTCGCTGTCAACATATACGTCGCCCCTACCGGTTACAGTTAAATCGCCGCCGGAGGTAATAAGGCCTTCGCCTTTGTTACCATAGTAGAGGTTTACATTGCCATCGCCAATATTAACATATTGCTTATTACCGTCTGCATCCAAAATCGGATTACCGTTTTCATCAACAACAAGTTTAGTGCCTGCGTTGATCGTAATATTGCCATCAACTTTAGAATCGCCGGTCGTATGAGCAAAACGGTCGGCAATATCTGCCATACTTTCATAGGGATCATCGATTGTCCCCGGTGTCCATCCAACAGCGGTGTCATTGATGCCGGGAATTGTTACAGTTGAACCTTGCGTATCGCTTGCCGAGGTTAATTTACCGTATACGTCAACATCGCCGGCGTTAATTGTTATACTACCACTGCCATCAATATCAGGATCATTTTTTGCTGTTGTACCATTTCCGGTAGCGGTTACATCGCCGTAAATGGTTACTTTGCCATCGGTTGTGATGTGGACAGCAGAGCCGTAAATATCTGCCGCGCTGCCGATATTGATGTTGTTAGCATTGCCGTTAATATTCAACGCGCCGTCGGCATAAATTGTACCGCCGAAGAAACCGCTGCCGCCTGTTGCTTTAAAATCATTAAGCGTTAAGCCTGCGCCGTAAACAGCAATGCCTGCCGCGCTGTTGATGCCAAGGGCTGTCCAATTATATTTCAATTCAGTAGTTCCACTTGCCGCATTGATAATGGTCAGCAACGGGTCATAGGCTGTGCCGTACTGAATAGAACCAATTCCTTCAACAGAAAGATTTTTATCATAAAAATAATCTTCAGCTTTAGGCAAAAAAGCGTTTAATATGGGTGTGTTGTCATCGTAAATACGCCAGTTATCATCGGAAGCAACTATGTCTTGGTTTCCACCATCAACATTACCTCCTGATTGAGTTGTGAATGTTAATGAATAATGCTCACCATCTTTATCATATTGATATTCAGATATTTGATCTTTATTTTCAAAGGCTATTGCTTTATTAGAGTTATTTCTGTTATCGGTTAATTCAGTAAACAACGAATTCTTATTTTCATCTTTTGCTGGTTTGATGTAGTAAGTATTTTTAACCTCTATCGTTGCACCATCACGGTTTTCACTGTAAATACTGCCAATGTGCAAATTATCACTACTAGAGTATGTTTGATCATAATAATATTTATTACTATCGCCAATCAAACTAGTAAGAGCAGCATAAATGTTACCGGTTGTATAAGCATTGGTTATTGATACAGTTCCACCTTTACCATTTACACCACCAACTATTCCTCCAATAGCATTATCACCTGAATTATTATTAGGTTTAAAACTTCTTAATGTACCAAGATTATAGACGTTATTTATCGTTATGTCTTTATTTGCACTTGCCGCGCCAACAATACCTCCAACCTGACTTGTTGCATTATTATTGTTTACAACAGTAATATTGCCAGTATTAAAAGAATTTTCAATACTTCCGTTAGGCATCCAGCCCGCAATGCCGCCGACAACATTATAACCATTGTAAATAGCGCCGGTGTTATAGGCTTTTTCTACCGTGCCGGAAAGACGACCGACGATTCCGCCGACATGGCGGCCAAAATACTTAAATTCGCTGTCGCCAATCTGCCCTTTGTTGTACACATCATAAAGTACAACGGAACCGTTGCCTTCAGTAGTATCACCAACTATACCACCCATATTTAAAGAATCTATGCTACCGCCAATTGTAGATTGCCGCGTAGTACGCAAATAACCAAGATTATAAGAACCTGCTACTTCGCCGTTATACATCATGCCAACAACACCGCCAACACCTGTATAGCCCAGTACATCGCCGGTGTTGTAGCTGTTGGATACGGCTGCCTTAGTTACATCTTCCATTATATTCTTAAGCTCTAGTGTGTCGCTACGGTCAATTTTGCCAACCACGCCGCCAACGTTGGCAGCTTTTTCCCAGTCTTTAACAGCTGCCGGGTCAGCAGGTTCGCTTGTATGCACCGTACCGCGGTTGGCACTGCCGGTTACATAAACCTTGTCGCCGTCCATATAACCAACTATACCGCCGATATTACCTATAATAAATTCTTCATTGCTTTCGTTTTGAGGGCGTACCTGTTCTTTTACAAAATCAGTTGCATTGCGAGCACCGGTTGCCATAATGTCGCCGCCATCATTAATACCCGCAGTAACAGTACCCTTGCCGCCAAAATATCCTGCTACGCCGCCAACATTGTGCGCGCCCCGCACTTCGTTTTCACGATTGGTAGCATTAGTAATCTTGGTATCAACAGCACTGCCAACTATTCCGCCTACATTGCCGGCATCATAAAAATTATTTCCCTCTTGTTTATGGCTGCTTACATCACCGCTATTCGTTACATTTTCAATCACACTCTGATTAGAAGTACCTGCAATTCCACCTACGTTTGCAACATTTACCGTTATACTGGCTACACCACTATCTAATTGTGTACCCCTTGGTAAATTACCTTGGTTAGTCTCGCCAGTATGATATGTATAGGTATCTTCCTTACTACTGGTCGCTGTCACGGTGCCGCTGTTTTCGGCGTTTTTCACGGTACTGCCACTGCCTTCTATATTGCCGACGATGCCGCCGACATTGTAAGCGCCTGTTACGTCGAGAACGTTATAAACAAGATGTTCCCCATCACCGATAGTCGAATTAATCGCATGTCCGACTAAGCCGCCGACATTATGACCTTTACTGGATACGTTGCCAAGGTTATAGCTGTTACCAGTTAAAGTCCCGTGATGCATATAACCAATTAACCCGCCAGTATTCTTTGCACTAGCAGTGACTGAACCCGTATTAATTAAATTAGTAAAAGTAACGCTGGATTCTTTTTCAGTATAATTACCATTATATTCCATTCTGCTTGCGCCAACAATGCCGCCAACATCCATGTTGCCTGTTACAGAGGCGCTGTTAGTAGCATTGCTAATATGCGTATTGCCCAGCGCCGCGCCGACAACACTGCCAACTACGTTGACGCCGGTAATGCTGCCGCCTACAAGTGTTACATTGTTGATATTCGCATCATGAGCAACGCCAAATAAACCGACATTAGATATAGCTCTATTAATTGTTAAACCAAAAATATTATAGCCTAACCCATCAAAATTTCCGTAAAAACCATATTTCGTTTCGCTGCCAATATCAGTTGTTGCAACCTTACCGTCCGCATTGACACCAATAGATTTAAAGCCTTCATATTTGCCATCACCATCATTGTCATCCCAGCTTGCGGTACCCGTCGCATCAATACTGTTGCGCAGGGCATAGTTGCCGCCGAGGTTTGTATTAATGGCCTGGAGCTGTTCTACGTCTTCGACCCACATATAGCCTGTAACGACTTTTGTCGTATCGCCTTCATAAACTGTAGCTAAATTTTGATTAGGAGCAGAATCTTTATAGCCGTCAATGTTCCCATCATTATCTTTATCTTCATCTACATACGCATCATATCCCAAGATTAATTTACTTGCATCACTTGTCCGAACCACAATATCTTTAGCCGTTAATTTACTATCACCTGTAACCTCTTTAATGCGTTCCGTGTCAATGACGATACGACCGTTGCCTTCAAAAGTTACATTAATGGCATTGATGTTGCCCAAACTCATGAGTTCGGCATCTGTATTAGGCTTACCACCTAATTGGAAGTCTGGATTCCCAGCGGATTGATAAAACTTATTCAATGCTCTGTCATCCAACGTATTTGTCGACACATACAAACTGCCTACGTTAATCTGGGCGCTGTTGCCGATTTGCACGCCTGACGGATTTACGATATAAATATTGCCACCTCTTATACCATCGCCATACGTAGCGTTGATTGTCCCATAAATTTGAGACATATTGCCGCCAGAAACATAGTTAAGTGTATTATAATCTTTGTCAGGCCCTTTAAAGTTAACAGTCGCACTGCCGCCAACATCAAATTTATCCCATTTAATGACCGCATTATGCTCCCCTTGAGTAATTGTCATTGTATTACCATTTGTATCTTTATGAACATTCCCTATGTGAGACAAAATGTCTCCCGGCAACTGATTATTCGCTACGACAGACGTCGCTGCAAAAGCCATCGGCGCAGCGGAAAACATAGCCGCTCCCATGACGAGGCACAAGGCGATTTGCCGTTTTAAGCGCGTATATTTTTCATGTTTACTCATATATATTCCTCCATCACTAGTTTATGGGGCTGATTAAAACATCTTATAGAGCTGGAACCAAATGCGGTCGTCGTGGTCCGTCGGCTCAGACAGGTCGCGGCGGCCGTCGATCTTGCGGGCCCAGTCGAGCTGAGCGTACCAATCGTTGGGCAGGCTGTAGCGCAGGCCGAGGCCCCAGCCGTACAGGTGCTCTGTCGCAGCATCAAAATCTTTATTATTGACGTAGCCAGCATCGATAAAAGCCGCAACTTCCAAGCCTTCGATGCCTGTCTGGCGGCGGATTTCGGCGCTGCCCAGCCAGCCGGCGTCGCCGTAGCCTTCGCCGTTGCCGTAGGCCCGGACGCCGTTAATTCCGCCGAGGTAGAACTGCTCGCTGCCGTCCAAAGCGCGGTTCGCCAGTTGCCCCTGGAAGCGGACGCGGTAATTCCACGGGCCGTCATACCAGATTTTCATGACGCTGCCCGTCAGCTTATGGTACACTCCATCGTAAGGCGCACTGCCTCCATCGCCGTCGCTCTGGATGTCTCCGTACCAGTAAATCAGGTCGTACTGAGTGAACTCATTGGGATAATACTGACTGCCGCTGATGCCGACATGCCATACGTCGGCATCCTTTTCCGTCTTAATTTCCGGTATGCCGAACAACTTGCTGAAATTAAGCCGGTCTTCGATGCGGCGGCGGTCGTAGCCGTAAATAGCCGTCAGGCGATTCATGCGGTCGCGGTACAAGGGCGTCATGCCGTAGATGCTAATGCCTCTCGATTTGCCAAGTGAGTTATAGAAATCATTCGTATGGAGTTCGTACATGCTCTGGCTGTAGGCAATGCCGACGCGCGTGCCGTCGTAGCCTACGGGCGTTTCATAGCGGACGCTGTAGCTTTTGACGTCGTGGCTGGACAACATGCCGCTCAGGGTAATCTTGTCGCCGTTATGGCTGAGGTTGTTGATTTCCGTGTTGAAGCCGTAACGGTAGCGGCCTGAATAGTAGCCACCCCCATTATCAACAAAGACATAGTTGTTCCACACCGGCCGGTCTTGTACCTGTACGTCGACAGCCGTCGTCCCTGCTTCCTTTCCGGGACGGAGGACAGCGCGGGCCATCACGCCGGGCAGGTCGTTGAGATTATTCATAGCCAGTTCCAGATTGCGGTCGGTCATGACGTCGCCGGCCTTGAGCTTGTGCAGGTAGCCTTCGAGAACGGAATCTGCTACATCCGATGTGTTTTCCGTCACGCGGATCTCGTCGTATTTCGCTACGTACACTTTAATTTCCAAGCTGCCGTCGGCAATTTCCTGAGGCGGAACGACAGCCTGCGCTACGGTGTAGCCGTTGTTTTTGGCATAGGCCGTGATTTTATCGGTCAGCTCCTGCAGCTCCGATACGCGAACGCTGCGGCCGCTGTAGGACTGCAGTATCTCTTGCAGCTGCCCCTGTGCGTCGGGCAGGGCAAAGCCCGTCAAGGTAATCTGACGAACATAAAAAGCCGGGTCTTCTTCCGTACCCGTATTGCCGGGCCGATAGCCATCAGACATCTCGTCGTCTACGACAACATCCTGCTGCCCTGTCCGGTTATACGGATGGGTGGTCACAGCCTCTTTATCAAAGGTCGGTATCGGCGACTGCGCCCATGCAGGACACGTCATGAGCATGCCAAGGGCAATCGTCATCGGAATGGTTTTCGTCATACTCTCACTCCTCATAATGTTTCATGATATATTATAAAAAAAGTACACATAAACTTTACTGTATTATAAATATATAACAGTGTCCACCCCATAGTCAATAGATTGTCATGTAAAGTATATAGGCTGCATAAGATATGCAGCCTGACATATTTTATGCAGCCCTCTCTTCTGCCTCACAGCCCGGTGGTATGCTGCGCAGCAGTGCCTGTTGCCACCAGTTCATCAGCTTGGCCATAGCTATCGCCGCCGCAAAAAACGGATAGCCGCTGAGCAAA